>JAJECB010000259.1 GCA_022822245.1 Gammaproteobacteria bacterium | reverse complement strand
GACGGCCCCGCGGCGCGGACTTTCGCGCCGCGGCTCGGCGAGCACACCCGGCAGATCCTCGCCGAGCACGGCTGCCCGGAGGCGGAGATCGAGGCCCTGCACGCGGCCGGGGTGGTGCGCAGCCCCGCCCCCCCGGATTCCGCCCCGGAAGGTCCTCCGGCGCCCGGCCGCGAGCCCCGCGGCGCGGCGGCGGCGGCCGTCTCCGCCGCGGTGGGCGGCTGAACCCGCCCGCCGCGGCGCATTTTCCCCCGGAAGGAGGTCTCGCGGATGTCCACCGTTCTCATCACCGGAACCAGCACCGGCATCGGTCTCGCGACCGCGCTCCGGTTCGCCCGCGCGGGCTACCGCACCTGGGCCACGATGCGCGACCTCGGCAAGTCCGGTGCGCTCCGCGAGGCGAAGGCGTTCGAGGACCTCGACCTCGATCTGCTCCCTCTCGACGTCACCGACCGGGCCTCCATCGAGGGCGCGATGGCCGAGGTGCTGCCGGGCGGGCTCGACGTGCTCGTCAACAACGCGGGCTGGGCGGGGGGGGCGCCGCTCGAGCTCGTGCCCGAGGAGCAGCACCGGGCGATGTTCGACGCGAACTACTTCGGCGCGATCGCGATGGTGCAGGCGGTGCTCCCCCACATGCGCGAGCGGCGCTCCGGCACCATCGTCAACCTCACCTCCATCGCCGGGCTCGTCGCGATGCCGAACCAGGTCCCCTACACCGCCTCGAAGTGGGCCCTCGAGGGCGCGAGCGAGGCGCTCGCCCACGAGGTGCGGCGCTTCGGGATCCGGGTGAAGATCATCGAGCCCGGGGTCATCATGACCAACATCTTCGAGAACGCGAAGGGCCAGACCATCTTCGACCGCTCGTCCCCCTACGTCGATCTCATGCGCCGCAACGGGAAGTTCTACTCGGCCGGCCACCGGGCGAACCAGCCGCCCGGGATCGTCGCCGACGCGATCCTCGACGCGGTGGAGTCGGACTCGGACCGCCTCCGCCACGTGGTGGGAGCGGACGCGAAGAGCATCCTCGGCGGCCGGGCCGCGATGCGCGACGAGGACTGGGTGGAGATGGGCCGGGAGCTGAGCGACGAGGACTACAACGCCGAGTTCCTCGCCCGGTTCGGCATCGAGCTCCGGTAGCCGGCTCCGCCGGCATCTTCGCTATACTCGCCACCGCGTCCGGCTCGGAGCGTCGCGAAAGTGGCGGAATCGGTAGACGCGCTGGCTTTAGGTGCCAGTGGGGCAACCCGTGAGAGTTCGAATCTCTCCTTTCGCACCAGTTTCCCCCCGTGCATCCGGGCGGGGCGCCCGCCGCGATGCGCGATGCGCGATGCGCGATGCGCGGGTTCGGCAAGTGCCACTCCCCCGGTTCGAGGTACTGAGGTGAAGACATGCAGGTCTCGGTAGAGTCCACGACCGGTCTCGAGCGCCGGCTGACGGTCGAGCTCCCCGAGGAGGGAGTCGAGCAGGAGGTCGGGACGCGGCTCGACAACCTGATGCGGACCGCGAGGATCCCGGGGTTCCGCCCCGGCAAGGCGCCGTTGAAGGTCGTGGCCCGGCGGTTCGGCGCGGCCGTCCGCGACGAGGTGGTGGGCGATCTGCTGCGCACGAGCTTCGCCGACGCGCTCGCGAGCGAGGAGCTCCGGCCCGCCGGCGAACCGCGGATCGACACGGTCGAGAGCGCGCCGGGGACGGGTCTCAGATACACCGCGGTGTTCGAGGTGTTCCCCGAGATCCGGCTCGCGGACCTCGAGTCCGTCGAGGTCCGGCGACCCGCCGCGGAGGTGCGCGAGACCGATGTCGACAAGATGATCGAGACCCTCCGAGAGCGCCGGCGGGACTGGCGGGAGGTGACCCGCGGGGCCGCGAAGGGCGACCGGATCACCTTCGACATCGAGGGCGAGGTGGAGGGCGGCCCCATCGACGCGGTGTCCGGCGAGAACCGGGTCATCGAGGTCGGCGCGGGGCACGCCCTCCCCGAACTCGACAGCGGGCTCGCCGGCATGGAGCCCGGCTCGGCGCGGGACATCGAGGTCGGGTACCCGGAGGACCACCCGTCGCCCCAGCTCGCCGGCAAGACGGCGACGATGCACGTCGAGGCCCGCAAGGTGGAAGAGGGCGTGATGCCGGAGGTGGACGCGGACTTCATCCGCGGCTTCGGGGTGGAGAGCGGAGAGCTCGACGACTTCCGGCGCGACGTCCGCTCGAACCTGGAGCGCGAGCTCGGGACGGCGACCGCCGCGATCACCCGGAACCGGCTGCTCGACGCCCTGCTCGAACGACACCCGGTCGACGTTCCCGAGAGCCTGGTCGCCGAGGAGCTGGGCCGCGCGGGGCTCGCGGGGGCGGCCGTGGAAGCGGCCGGGGACCCGGCCATCGAGGCCGCCGAGGCGAGCGCCCGGCAACGCATCCGGCAGGGGCTCATGCTCGCCCAGCTCGTCTCCGACCACGAGCTCTCCCCCGATCCCTCTGCGGTTCGCGCGGAAGTCGAACGGATGGCCGCGACCTACGAGGACCCGGCCCAGGTGATAAGCTGGTTCTACTCCGATCCGAGCCGCCTGCGCCCGGTGGAGTCCCGGCTGGTGGAGCAGCAGGCGGTCGAGGCGACGCTCGCCCGGGTGAGGGTGGTGGACGAGCCGTCGGAGTTTGACGAGTTGATGAATCCGGGTCAGACTAGCGAAGCGTCTTCTTGACAGGGAACCGCGGCATTCCTTCCCAGGAGACAATCCACCCCGAGTGGGGCACCCGTCGGCGCCCCCGTCCACGGTCCACGTCGTTCCCGTGCCGCATTCCGCCGGAGCCGCCGAGCGCGTCCCCGGTGCGGTGAGGTGCGCGCGTCAACCGGAAGAATGAGCCACATGATCGACCGAATTCCGTCGCATGCGTCCGGCGCCCGGGGCCTGAACCTCATCCCGATGGTGGTGGAGCAGTCTTCCCGCGGCGAGCGGGCCTACGACATCTACTCGCGCCTCCTCAAGGAACGCGTCGTCTTCCTGGTCGGCCCGATCGACGACCCGATGGCGAACGTGGTCGTGGCCCAGCTCCTGTTCCTCGAGTCCGAGAATCCCGACAAGGACATCAACCTTTACATCAACTCGCCTGGAGGGAATGTTTCGTCGGGCCTCGCCATCTACGACACCGTGCAGTTCATCAAGCCCGACGTGAGCACGATCTGCGTGGGGCTCGCGGCGAGCATGGGCGCCTTGCTCCTCGCCGGAGGAGCGAAGGGCAAGCGCTACTGCCTGCCGCACTCGCGGCTGATGATCCACCAGCCAAGCGGCGGGGCGTACGGCCAGGCCACGGACATCGACATCCACGCCCGCGAGATACTGCGCCTGCGAGAGCGCCTGAACGAGGTCCTCGCCGCGCACACCGGGCAGCCGCTCGAGAAGATCGCGTTCGACACCGAGCGCGACAACTTCATGGGCGCCGAGGAGGCGGTCGAGTACGGACTGGTGGACCAGGTGCTGTCCCGCCGGGCGGACGCCGGCGGGGCGGGCAAGGATTGATCGGGGACTGCGTCGAGGAGCGGGGATGAGCAACGACAGGCAAGGCAAGGACGGCAAGGGCGGCAGCGGCGACCGGCTGCTCTACTGTTCATTCTGCGGCAAGAGCCAGCACGAGGTGCGCAAGCTCATCGCCGGGCCTTCGGTATTCATTTGCGACGAGTGCGTCGATCTCTGCAACGACATCATCCGCGAGGAGGTGCAGGAAACCTCGGCGGGGGGCAAGGGAAGCAAGCTCCCCACGCCACGCGAGATCAACCGGATCCTCGACGACTACGTGGTCGGGCAGGACCACGCCAAGAAGGTCCTGTCGGTCGCGGTGTACAACCACTACAAGCGGATGGAGAACCCGCAGGGAGTGGACGAGGTGGAGCTCGCGAAGAGCAACGTGCTCCTCATCGGCCCCACCGGCTGCGGCAAGACGCTGCTCGCGGAGACCTTGGCGCGGCTCCTCAACGTGCCGTTCACGATCGCGGATGCGACCACCCTCACGGAGGCCGGCTACGTCGGCGAGGACGTCGAGAACATCATCCAGAAGCTGCTCCAGAAGTGCGACTACGACATCGAGAAGGCGCAGACCGGGATCGTGTACATCGACGAGATCGACAAGATCTCGCGCAAGTCGGACAACCCGTCCATCACCCGGGACGTGTCCGGCGAGGGCGTGCAGCAGGCGCTTCTGAAGCTCATCGAGGGCACCATCGCCTCGGTCCCGCCGCAGGGCGGGCGCAAGCACCCGCAGCAGGAGTTCCTCCAGGTCAACACCGCCAACATCCTCTTCGTGTGCGGGGGGGCCTTCGACGGGCTCGACCGGATCATCGAACGCCGCTCCTCGTCCCGGAGCGGGATCGGCTTCCGGGCCGAAGTGCGCGGCGAGAACGAGAAGAAGAAGATCGGCGAGGTCCTGCTGGACGTGGAGCCGGAGGACCTCGTCGGCTACGGGCTCATCCCGGAGTTCGTGGGCCGGATGCCGATCGTGGCGACCCTCCAGGAGCTGGACGAGACGCAGCTCATCCGGATCCTCACCGAGCCCAAGAACGCGCTGACCAGGCAGTACGAGCGGATGTTCGAGATGGAGAGCACCGCGATCGAGTTCCGGGACGAGGCGCTGCGGGCGGTGGCGCGACGGGCGATGGAGCGCAAGACCGGCGCCCGCGGGCTGAGATCGATACTTGAAGGCTGTCTCCTCGACACCATGTATGAGCTTCCCTCGATGGAGGACGTCGCCAAGGTCGTGGTCGACGAGGGGGTCGTGTCCGGGGATACGGCACCGCTCATGATCTACGAGGGCGACGTGAAGCAGGTCGCGTCGGAGTAGACGCCGGGCGGGAGCCCGGCCCTTGGCGCTGAGGCAGGAAACGAAAGTGTCTGATGACGGTTCCTCCGCGGGCGAACGGCTGGTTCTTCCGGTCCTCCCGCTGCGCGACGTGGTGGTGTTCCCCCACGTCGTCATCCCCCTCTTCGTGGGCCGCGAGAAGTCGATTCGCGCCCTCGATCTCGCGATGAAGGTCGACAAGCGGATCATGCTCATCGCTCAGAAGGACGAGGCCGAGGAGGATCCCTCCATCGACAGCCTCTACGAGGTCGGAGGGGTCGCCAACATCCTGCAGCTCCTGCGGTTGCCCGACAACACGGTCAAGGTGCTGGTGGAGGGCGCCGAGCGGGCCCGGGTGACCCGCTATCTCGAGACCGAGTCCCACTTCGAGGCGGAAGTGGACCTGCTCCGGCCGCAGGCGCCGGGCGGAGGCGAGATCGAGGCCCTCAGCCGCTCGCTCGTCTCGCAGTTCGAGCAGTACGTCAAGGTCAACCGGAAGGTACCGTCCGAGATCCTCTCGTCGGTCTCCGGGCTCGACGATCCGTCGCGCCTCGCCGACACGATCGTCGCCCACCTCGGCCTCAAGACGGCCCAGAAGCAGGCCATCCTCGAGGTGGTGGAGACGGACGAGCGCATGGAGCGCCTCATCGCCGCGATGCAGGAGGAGATGGAGCTCCTCCAGGTCGAGAAGCGGATCCGCGGCCGGGTCAAGCGCCAGATGGAGAAGAGCCAGCGCGAGTACTACCTGAATGAGCAGATGAAGGCCATTCAGAAGGAGCTCGGCGACATGGAGGAGGCGCCGAACGAGCTCGACGAGCTGGCGAAGAAGATCGAGCGGATCGGGATGTCGGAGGAGGCCAAGCGCAAGGCCACGACGGAGCTCACGAAGCTCAAGATGATGTCGCCGATGTCGGCCGAGGCGACGGTGGTGCGCAACTACGTGGACTGGCTCGTCAACGTTCCGTGGAAGAAGCGATCGAGGGTGCGCCACGACATCGCCAAGGCCGAGGCGGTCCTCGAGGCGGACCACTACGGCCTGGAGAAGGTGAAGGAGCGGATCCTCGAGTACCTGGCCGTGCAGCAGCGGGTGCGCAAGCTCAAGGGGCCGATCCTGTGCCTGGTGGGTCCCCCGGGGGTGGGCAAGACCTCGCTCGGGCAGTCCGTCGCGCGGGCGACCGGGCGCAAGTTCGTGCGCATGTCGCTCGGCGGCGTCCGCGACGAGGCCGAGATCCGCGGCCATCGCCGCACGTACATCGGGGCGCTCCCCGGCAAGATCGTCCAGAACCTCGCCAAGGCGGGGGTCCGCAACCCCCTCTTCCTGCTCGACGAGGTGGACAAGATGTCGATGGACTTCCGGGGGGACCCGTCGTCGGCCCTCCTCGAAGTGCTGGACCCCGAGCAGAACCACACCTTCAACGACCACTACCTGGAGGTCGACTACGACCTCTCCGAGGTCATGTTCGTGGCCACCGCCAACACCATGAACATCCCGGACCCGCTCCTCGACCGGATGGAGGTGATCCGGCTCGCCGGCTACACCGAGCCCGAGAAGGTCAACATCGCCAAGCGTTACCTCATTCCGAAGCAGATGAAGAACAACGGCGTGAAGGACGGCGAGCTCAACATCGGGATGGGCGCGGTGCAGGACATCATCCGGTACTACACGCGCGAGGCCGGGGTGCGCAACATGGAGCGGGAGGTAGCGAAGATCTGCCGCAAGGTGGTCAAGGAGCAGGCGCTGAAGCCCCGTTCAAGCCGCATCTCGGTCAACCACCGCAACATCGAACGGTTCCTCGGGGTCAAGCGGTTCCGCTACGGCCGGGCCGAGGAAGAGAACCGCATCGGCCAGGTGACGGGCCTCGCGTGGACCGAGGTGGGCGGCGATCTCCTCACCATCGAGGCCGCGGTCACCGCGGGCACCGGCAAGCCGTCCTTCACCGGGAGGCTGGGGGACGTCATGCAGGAGTCCATCAAGGCCGCGATGACGGTGGTGCGAAGCCGCGCCTCGACCCTGGGGGTGGACGACGACTTCTACCAGAAGCACGACGTGCACCTGCACGTGCCGGAGGGTGCCACCCCGAAGGACGGACCGAGCGCGGGGGTCGGAATGCTGATTGCCATCGTGTCCGCGCTGACCCGGACCCCGGTGCGTTCCGATGTCGCGATGACCGGCGAGATCACCCTTCGCGGCGAGGTCCTGCCCGTCGGGGGGCTCAAGGAGAAGCTGCTCGCGGCCCTCAGGGGCGGGATCCGGACCGTCCTCATCCCCGACGAGAACGAGCGCGAGCTCGCCGAAATCCCGAAGGACATCAAGCAGGAGCTCGACATCCGAACGGTCAAGTGGGTGGACGAGGTTCTCACCATCGCGCTCGCGAAGGCGCCGGAGGTGCACGACGAGGCGGCGCCCGCCGCGGATCTCCTTCCCGCTCCTTCGGAAGACCGGGAGGCGGTCACCACCCACTGAGGCGGCCCGGCGCCCCGGTGTGGCGGGGCCCGACCCGGGAGGAAGGGGAAGACGGCGCGCCGCGGACCCGCATTCCGGTGCCCGGTGTCCGTGCCCTCCGCGCGTGCGGCCGGCGAACCTCCGGTCCCCGAGGGCGGGTGAAGGGTATGGAATCCGCTTCCCGTATGCCGTATCCTGCGCCCCGCCTGCGGGTGCTTAGCTCAGCCGGGAGAGCGTCGCCCTTACAAGGCGAAGGTCGGGGGTTCGATTCCCTCAGCACCCATGCTCCGGCTGACCGCAGGGCTTTTCGCGAGCGATTGGAGTGGTAGTTCAGTTGGTTAGAATACCGGCCTGTCACGCCGGGGGTCGCGGGTTCGAGTCCCGTCCACTCCGCCAACTCCCGCATCGCCGCACTTCGTTCCCCTCGTTGACCTGACCTCCTCCCATGCTCCAGGGAATCCGCGACCGCGCGCACGGCTACATCGCGTGGATCATCGTGATCCTCATCTGCATCCCGTTCGCGCTGTGGGGGGTGCAGGAGTATCTCGGACCCGATCCGAACGTGGCGGTGGCCGAGGTCGACGGTGAGGAGATCTCCCTGTTCGACTACCAGACCGCCCTGCAAGGGGTCCGGGCCTCCCTCAATCGCCAGTTCCCGGGGCGGGACGTCTCCCGTATGCTCGGCGACTCGTTCATCCGCACCCGGGCGATGGACGGTCTGGTCCGTGAGCGGCTGGTCGCACGGGCATCCTCCGACGCGGGGTTCGTGGTCTCGGACGAGCAGCTCGCGGGGGCGATCCGGTCCGCTCCGGCTTTCCAGCGCGACGGCGCATTCTCCCAGGAGGAGTACGAGTTCGCGCTCAGGCGCTCCGGCCAGAGCCCCGGGCGCTTCGAGACGGACACCCGCCGGCGGCTGCTGGAGGCGCAATGGCGCGACGCCCTCGTCCTGTCCGCGGCCGCGACGGAGAGCCGGTCGCGGCGTCTCGCCACCCTCGAATCGCAGACGCGGGCGTTCTCCCGGCTCGTGGTGCCGGCCGAGAGGTTCGCGGGTGCGGAAATCGACGAGGAGGCGGTCGCGAAGCGCTACGAGGAGCAGCGGAGCGCTTTCATGTCGCCCGAGGAGGTGAAGCTCCGGTACGTCGTGCTGTCGCGCGACGACCTCGCGGCAGAGATCGATGTCCCCGACAACACCCTTGAGTCCTGGTACGAGGCGCGCAAGGCGGGCTACACCGCGCCGGAGCAGCGGCGCGTGCGCCATATACTGATCGCGGACGAAGAGGGCGGGGACGAAGCGCTCGCTCGCGCGGAGGATCTGCGGTCCCGAATCCTCGCCGGAGAGGCGTTCGAAGACCTGGCGCGGGAGTTCTCCGACGACCCGGGCTCGGCGGAGTCGGGAGGCGACCTCGGCTTCGGCGGGCGCGGGATCTGGGTCCCCCCCTTCGAGCAGGCGGCGTTCTCGCTCGGCGTCGGCGAGCTGAGCGAACCCGTGCAGTCCGACTTCGGCTTTCACCTCATCCGCGTGGAGGATATCCGCGAGAGCCGCACCCGCGCCTTCGACGAGGTCCGGGAGGAGATCGAGCGCGAGTACCGCACCGAGCAGGCCGAGCAGCTCTACTTCGAGCAGGTGGAACGCCTCTCGAACCTCGCCTTCGAGCAGCCGGACAACCTGGACGACGCGGCGGACGAGCTCGGACTCATGGTCGAGGAGAGCGCCCATGTCTCGCGGCGGGGCGAGCCGGGCCACGAGATGCTCGGAGATCCGGCGGTGATCGCGGCCGCGTTCGACGAGGACGTGCTCGCCGGGAACAACAGCGAGCCGGTGGAGATCGAGGGCTATCGCACGGTGGTCGTGCGGGTGGACGACC
>JAJECB010000137.1 GCA_022822245.1 Gammaproteobacteria bacterium | reverse complement strand
AACGGCCCGATCCCCTACACCCCGGACGGCAACCCGCTCATCGGGCCGATGCCGGGGGTTCCGGCCGCGTTCGAGGCGTGCGTCTTCACCTTCGGGATCGCGCAGGCGGGGGGCGCCGGCAAGGTGCTCGCGGAGTGGGTGGTCGACGGCGGAACCGAGTGGGACATGTGGAGCTGCGATCCGCGCCGCTTCATGGACTACGCCGACCAGGACCACGCCCTCGCGAAGGCCGTCGAGGTCTACGGCCACGAGTACGCGATGCACTTCCCGCACCACGCGTGGCCGGCCGGGCGCGACAAGCGGCTCTCGCCGGTGCACGACCGCATCCGGGATCTCGGCGCCCAGTTCGGAGCCTACGGCGGCTGGGAACGCGCGAACTGGTTCGCGGCCCCCGGCGACGACACCTCGGAGGCGGGCACCCGGACCTGGGCCCGGGAGGGTCCCTGGTTCCCCCGCGTCCGCGAGGAGTGCCGGGCCGTGCGCGATGCGGCCGGCATCCTCGACCTCCCGGGGTTCAGCCGGTTCCACGTCGCGGGGCCGGGGGCCGCGGACTGGCTCCGCTCCCTCGTCACCGGCGCGCTTCCCCGGGTCGGGCGGGTCGGCCTCGTCTACTTCGCGGACGACCGCGGACGCATCGTGACGGAGATGTCGGTGACGAGGCTCGGCGACGAGGAGATGCTGCTCATCACCGCGGGGGCCGCGGAGTGGCACGACCGGGACTGGCTCCTCGGTAACCTCCCCGACGGCTCGTCCATCGCGATCGAGAACCGGACCGAGACCCAGGCCTGCCAGATCCTCTCCGGCCCGCGTTCGCGCGACATCCTTCGCGCGGTGAGCGACGCCGACCTCGGCCGTCCGTGGCTCGACTGGCAGCGGTGCCGGATCGCGGGATCCGAGGTGCTGCTCCTCCGGGTCTCCTACGTCGGAGAGCTCGGCTGGGAGATCCACAGCGAGGTCGCCGACACCCCGGCCGTCTTCGACGCGGTGCGCGAGGCGGGGGCGGGGTATGGCCTCCGCCCCTTCGGGATGTTCGCGATGGACAGCCTTCGCCTCGAGAAGGGGTACCGGGCGTGGAAGGGCGATCTCTCGACCGATTACACCGTCCTCGAGGGCGGTCTGGAGCGCTTCGTCCGCTGGGAGAAGTCCGCCTTCAAGGGGCGGAGCGCCCTCGAGCGCGAGCACCAGCGGGGACCGGACCGGCGGTTCGCCACCCTCGTGGTGGACGCCGGGGAGTGCGATGCGCCCTACATGTCGACGGTCTGGAGGGACGGCGAGGTCGTCGGCGAGACGACCTCGGGCGGCTGGGGCCACCGGGTGGAGGCGTCCATCGCCCTCGCCATGGTGCGCTCCGATCTCGCCGAGCCCGGCACCGGACTCGAGGTCGAGATCTACGGCGAACGCCGGCCGGCCGTGGTGCAGCCCGACCGACCGCTCTACGACCCCGACAACGAGAAGCTCCGGAGTTGACTCGATGACCGATGCCGAGGCAGCCGCCCCCACCCGAATCGGCAGCCGGCGCGGAGGAGGCCGCGCGGCCCGCCGCGCGGCCCGTGCCGCTCCCCTTCCGGAGAGCCTGCGTCCGGTTCGCGCCGGCCTCGAAGGGGGCGTGTACGCACCCCTTCGCGAGGCCGACATCACGCGCATCCACGAGACCGCGCTCACCGCCCTCGAGGAGATCGGGCTCGCCGACGCCCCCCCGAGCGGGGTCGAGGCGCTGACCTCGGTGGGGGCGGTTGTCGGGGACGACGGGCGGGTGCGGATCCCGCGCGGAGTGGTGGAGAAGATGCTGGCCGTCGCCGCGCGCGACATCACCCTCCACGGGCAGGAGCCCCGCAACGACATCCGGCCCGGGGGCGCGCGGGTCCACTACGGGACGGCCGGGGCGGCGGTGCACGTCTACGACCCGGCCCTTGGCGACAACCGCGACCCGACCATGCGGGATCTCTACGACTCCGCCCGGCTCGTGGACGCGCTCGACAACATTCACTTCTTCCAGCGCACCCTCACCTGCCGCGACACCGAGGACCCCACCGAGCTCGATCTCAACACCCTCTACGTCTGCATCCACGGCACCACCAAGCACATCGGCACCTCGTTCACCTCCGTGGAGCGGGCGCGGCGGGGGCTCGAGATGCTGCACCGGGTGGCGGGCTCGGAGGCGGCCTGGCGGGCGCGCCCCTTCGTCTCCAACACCAACTGCTTCGTGGTGCCGCCGCTCAAGTTCGCGACCGAGTCGTGCGAGGTGATGGAGGCGCTCATCCGGGGGGGGATGCCGATCCTGCTCCTGTCGGCCGGCCAGGCGGGCGCCACCGCCCCCGCCTCGCTCGCGGGGGCGGTCGTCCAGGCGGTCGCCGAGTGCCTCGCGGGGGTCGTCTACGTCAACGCCGTCGAGCCCGGCCACCCCGCCATCTTCGGCACCTGGCCGTTCGTGTCCGACCTTCGCACCGGCGCGATGTCCGGCGGGTCCGGGGAGCAGGCGCTCCTCAGCGCCGCCTGCGGGCAGATGGCCCGGTTCTACGACCTGCCGGGCGGCTCGGCGTGCGCGATGTCCGACTCCAAGGCGCCGGACATGCAGGCGGGGTACGAGCGGGGGCTCGCCAACGTCATGGCCGGGCTCTCGGGGCTCAACCTCGTGTACGAGAGCGTCGGCATGCACGCCTCCCTCCTCTCCCATTGCCTGGAGAGCCTCGTCATCGACAACGACCTCATCGGCGCCTGCCTTCGCTGCGTGCGGGGGATCGAGGTCAACGACGACACCCTCGCGCTCGAGGCGATTCGCGAGGTCTGCCTCTCCGGCCCCGGCCACTATCTCGGCCACGAGCAGACCCTGCGCCTCATGCAATCCGAGTACGTGTATCCCGCGGTCGGCGACCGGACGAGCCCGAAGGAGTGGCTGGAGGCGGGGAAGCCGGACCTCCTCGGGCGGGCGAGGGAGGCCACCGGCCGGCTCCTCGCGGGGCACTTTCCCCGGCACGTTCCGGACGAGCTGGACCGGCGGCTCCGCGCGGAGTTTCCGATCCGGATCCCGCGCGAGGCGATGCGCCCGCCCCGGTGATGACGCAGGGCGGATGCGTTCTTTGACTGTTTGTGCTGCCTGACAATGAGTTGACGGCGATTCTGGACATCTCCGCCACGTTCCGCTATAGGTACTGTGAGGCGAGCGTGGGGACGGGCAGGCGTTGGCGGTTCTTTCGGAGGTG
>JAJECB010000022.1 GCA_022822245.1 Gammaproteobacteria bacterium | reverse complement strand
GAAGAAGCGTGCCGGCTGCGCCCGCTCTGAAGCTGTAGTTCGCATCCACTGCGAAGTTATTCAGCCTGCCCGGAACGGCGGTACCCTCTACGGGAGTGTTGGCAGCACGAAACTGCGCCCCACCCTGGATGCCCATCACGGACAGGTTCAGCCCCTCACGTGCGAAGCCCAGTGTCACGCCATTGGCCAATCCCCCGAAGACATGCCACACGGTCGAGGCGCTGAACGGGTTGACGGTGTCGGTCAGGCCGAACGGCACCGCCATCTTGCCGAGGCTGGCGTAGAAGGGAGACTTGTCGAGATCGCCGAATAGCACATAGGCCCGCCGTATCTGAAGCTGGTTGCGATCGATATCGGTATTCGTGCCGTCTCCGAAGCTCTGTTCCGGATCGAACAGCATCACTGCGTGGCCGGTAAGCCAGTCGCCGAGCGTTCCGGTGAAGCCGAGTTGCGCCGAATGGATTGTTGCCTCCGAAACCGTCTCCCCGACTTGGTTCCTTGCGGTCGGGTGGCGCATCAGATACCCGAACTTGTCGTTCCGGTTGCTGGTCTGGTAGTTGACAATCGCCGTCACCGCCCCGTGCGCGTACAAATTGTCCGGTGTGAGCGTCCCGTCATTCCGACGTTCGAGAATCAGGCGCTGCTTGCGATTGATGTCGGTGGTCGGGTCAAGGATGTCGTAGCCGAATTTCGAATCTGTCCGCACGAATCGAGCGGCGGTCGTCTCCGCGGCAGGGTCGGCGCGAGAAGGTGGCGCTTGGGGCGGCTTTGCTCGTTCCGCCTTGAGCGCTTCGATCTCCTTGCGCAGTTGGCGGTTCTCCGCTTCGAGCCTGTCGAGCCGCAAGAGAGCCCAGCCGAGCGAATCCGCGCCGGCAGTATCCGTAGTCAAAAGCAGTGCCGCCGCGAGTATGGCGTTCAGCACAAGAGCCGGATGCTTCGTACCATGCGCAATCGCGTAGCGCTCGCCAACACACCAGCGCGAGTGCGCTCGGCGCGGAGAACTAGGCGAGTACCCTAATTCCAGAATGTCAGGAGTCCTCCATCACACCACAAGAGTAGCATCGACGCTGGGAACAGTCATCTAACCCTGATCCCCGGATAAGGACGAGATAACGGGCGGTCGGCACCATTGCAGGCTCGTTGTTGGCGGTAGAGACGTGCGGGGATCCCGGAAGTTGACTTTGCTCAGACTCTTGGGATTCGAGCGCCGCCATGTGACTTCGTTGCGGAAGTGCTCCGCTCCGAAGATGGCAATCGGTAGTCCCTTGAGGTAGTGGCTGACGGTCGGGTCACAGTGCAGATGCAGCGAACCGGTGGGCTTGAGCAAGCGACGGACTTCGGTCAGCCGCTCCGCCACCCCGCCGAGGGGCTCAGTTCGACATGCACTCAGTCTGCGGAGGTTCGGAAGGATTCGCTCAGCGAGACGAACGCTCCGACGAAGGCCTCGGCGCTCCCGTCGCTCTCCTCGAAGTCGGCGACGTTGAATCCCACGACGAGACGAGGGTCTCCGGCTTCGCCGAGAACGTTCGAGAACGCCCCGCCCCAAAGCCCCGCCGACGCCGTGCTTTCTTGGTCAGGATGCGTCACCGTCACCTCGCTGTGCGCGAATGTCCCGTCCGGCGGGGCGAACGGCGTCTCGCCGTGATGGAGTTCGTAGTCGGCGGCAATCGAACGAACGTCGCGGACTTCGTCAACCGAGGAAGATGCCGAAATGCGCACGGCGCGTGACGAGACCGCCAACGCAGCCGACGCACCCGCTCAGCGTCCCGTTCGAGAAGTCTGCGGTGAGCGTGATCGTCCCCTCGTACTCGTCGAGCACATGGACGCCCTCGTCGTCGCCCCAGTCGGAGCCGGCGGAGTAGGCGTAGAGACCGCCCGACGAGCCGGTGTAGGTTGCTCGTCCTTCGAGCGGCAGCTCGGGCGGGTCGGCTGGGTCGAGTTCCGGACCGTCCACGATCGCGTACCGCGCTGACTCGGAGAAGTCCGGCGCCGGGCGATGCTGCCCCGGGAACTCGGCCCAACAGCCCGCCATGAGGTAGTCCGCGGGCTTGGCAGGGTCCCAGCTTACGAGAGCGTAGACGACCGACGTTCCTTCCCCGACCTCCTTTACGAACGTCCAGTCCCGCCCTTGATGCCCCCGGGACAATCGTCTCGCGCGCCCGCGTCATGATTGCGTCGTCGGCCGTACCGATTCCCCCCGGCGGCCGTCATCGACGGCGAGGAACACCCACGGGTTCGGCCCTGAGAACGCCAAGTGTCTCTCGAAGCGAATCGGACCCTCGTCGTCGGATGCGAGCGCGTCGTTGCGCGAGCAGGCGCTTGTCGCGAGGGCGAAGACTGCGGCGAAAGGGACGGTCTGCGGTCTCATGAGTTCCTCCTTAGAAGCAAGTGAAGCCGGGCTCGACGAGAGTCCGTATCCATACCGTAGGTCTCTTCCACACACCGCCCGGGCGGCACTTCGTGTCCGAGAATCAGCCCGAGCCTGCCGTGCGCGGCGTGACGCCGATGCGGCCTCTTGTCCAAGGCGCAGGCAGCCGACACGCAACCCGCCGCCGCATTCCAACGGCAAGCATCCGACGAGGACCGCCCTCGCGAATCGATCGGGTTGGGTGAACGTGTGCGATCGGGAGTGGGCGCCGGAGCGGTGTCGACGAGTCGAAGGGACACGGTTGCAAGATGACGGAGGCTACGCTGGGGTTGGGCAGTGAGTCGCCGCGGAAGGAATGCCCGCGGCGGCGGTAGAGCGAGGC
>JAJECB010000303.1 GCA_022822245.1 Gammaproteobacteria bacterium | reverse complement strand
GTCATCCACTCGTCGTACTCGTCCATCATCTACGAGGGGCACGACTTCTCGTGCGCGCTCGTCGCGGCCGACGGCCGGCTCATCGCGCAGGGCGTCGACGACAACCCCATCCACAACTTCTCGGTGCCCTACTCGACGACGGAAGTGGTGCGGACCTTCGGCGCCGACATCCACGAGGGCGACATCTTCCTGCACAACGACCCGTACACGGGCGGCACCCACCTCAACGACGTGCTCATGCTCTTCCCGGTCTTTCACGAGGGAAGGCTCGCGATGTTCACCGCGACCCGTTGCCACTGGGGCGACGTGGGCGGCATGACCCCGGGCAGTCTCTCCGGCCGGGTGCAGGAGATCTACCAGGAGGGGCTGCGCATCGTGCCCACCCGCATCTGCGATCGGGGGCGGATGAACGACGCTTACCTGAGCCTCCTCTTCGACAACATGCGCATCACCCGCGAGCGCCGCGGGGACTTCAACACCATGCACGGGACGTCGCGCAAGGCGGCGGAGCACGTCGCACGGCTCTTCGTGCGCTTCGGCGGCGCGGCCCTGCTCGAGGCGATCGAGGAGCTCATCGGCCGCGCCGAGAAGGTGATGCGCGAGCGCATCGCGGGCATCCCGGACGGGACGTACCACGCGGAGGGCTATCTCGACAGCGACGGGCACGGGGAGGCGCCGCTTCGCGGGCGGCTCGCCCTCACCGTCGACGGCGACCGTCTCGTCGCCGACTTCACCGGCTCCTCGCCCCAGACCAAGGGGCCGACCAACGTCGGGCCGGCGATGGCGTTCAACGCGGTGGCGAGCATCGTCAAGTCGTGCCTCGACCCCGACACCCCCGTGAATCACGGCTCGTTCACTCCGATCGAGATCGTGAACCCGCCGGGGAGCTTCCTCAACGCGACCCTGCCCGCGCCCTGCGGCGGGATGGTCGAGTGCCGGGCGCTCATGTGCGGCCTCGTCGTCTCCGCCCTCGGCCAGGCGCTCCCCGAGAGGCGGGTAGGGGACTTGAAGGGCGGCGGCAACCACGTCTACGTCTCCGGGCCGCACCCGGGGCGCGACGGCATCTTCCTCCTCTACGAATATCCCGCCGCGGGCACGGGGGCGACCGGGCGCACCGACGGCAGCCACGGGGTGCGCGCCTTCCCCGAGGGGGACTTCAACACGGTCCAGCCCGCGGAGGTGATCGAGGCGCAGTGCCCGGTGCGCATCGAGTCCTACGGCCTGCGGGAGGGCTCGTGCGGCGACGGCGAGTTCCGGGGCGGGCTCGGGGTGCGGCGCGACGTGCGCGTGCTCGCCGGCGAGGCGAGCCTCTCGGTGCTCGCGGACAAGAACATCATCCCTCCCTTCGGGGTGGCGGGCGGGGTGGGCGGCGCCGCGAACCGGTTCACGGTCGTGCGGGGTGGCGAGACCGTCGAGCCGTCCCCGGTGCCGGGCAAGGTCGGCGGCTTCCCCCTCGAGGCCGGCGACGTGGTGCGCATGGAGACCTCGGGCGGGGGCGGGTACGGCGACCCTCTCGAGCGGGACCCCGGCCGGGTGGCCGGTGACGTCGCGCTCGGCTATCTCAGCCCCGGGCAGGCGCGGGAGCGCTACGGGGTGATCGTCGCAGCCGACCACAGCGGTTTCGATCGCGACGCGACGCAAACGGAGCGCGCCCGGCTGCGGGCGGAACGGGTCGTCGCCCCGGTGACCGTCTCGAACGAGCCGGACCTCGATGGATCGCGCCGCCGCATCGGCCTGCCGGCCGCGCTCGCGCATCGGCTCGGGGTCGAGAGCGGAGCCCTCGTCGAGGTCGCGACCCCCGCGTGCGGGGCGGCCCTCCGGGGCTGGGCGCGGATTGTCGAACGCCCCGACCTCGCGCTCAGCGCCGATGCCCTCGCCGCTCTCGGCGCGCACGCGGGCGACCCGGTCGAGGTTCGCGCCGTGCACACCGCTCCGAGGTAACCGGGCCGTGAGGGAGACAACCCGTATCGTCGGCGTGGACGTCGGCGGGACGTTCACCGATCTCATCGCACGAGGAGAGGACGGCGCTCTTCATTCCGCGAAGGTGCCCTCGATTCCCGGTGAGCAGTGGCGGGGGGTGCTCGACGCGCTCGCCTCGCTCGGGGTCGCGCCCGGGTCGATCGGCGCGTTCGTTCACGGCACGACCATCGCCACCAACGCCCTCCTCGAACGCAAGGGCGCCCGCACCGGGCTCGTGACCACGGAGGGCTTCCGCGATCTCCTCGAGATCGGGAAGGGGCGGCGGCTCGTCGGCGGGCTCTTCGACCCCGAGTGGCAGCGTCCCGCCCCCCTCGTGCCCCGCGACCGCCGCTTCGAGGTGCCGGAGCGGCTCGCGGCGGACGGCCAGGTGGTGCGGCCGATCGACGGCTTCGACTTCGACGCCCTCGCCGCCACTCTCCGCGAGAAGGGGGTCGAGGCGATCGCGGTCGCGCTGGTCCACAGCTACCTCGACCGCGGACACGAGCGCGCCGCGGCCGACGCCCTCGCGATGCGGCTCGACGGCGTCCCGATCTCCGAATCCGCCGCCCTCACCCCCGAGAGAGGCGAGTTCGAGCGGACTTCGACGGCAGTCCTGAATGCGTACCTGACCCCGGTGATGCGCCGCTATCTCGCCGCGCTCGAGGCTGCGCTCCTCGACCGCGGGGTCGCGGCGCCGGTCAACATCATGGGCTCGAACGGGGGGTCGATGACCCTCGCCGCGGCCTCGGAGCGATGCGCGGCCACCTTCCTCTCCGGTCCGGTCGGCGGGGTTACCGGCGCGGTCCGGGTCGCGGAGCACGCGGGCGCGCCGGACATCATCACGTTCGACATGGGCGGGACGAGCACCGACGTCGCCCTCGTGCACGGACTCGCCCCCCGCATGTCGCACGACAGCCGGATCGATGCGTTTCCGCTCAAGATGCCGCAGCTCGACATCCACACCATCGGGGCGGGCGGCGGCTCGATCGTGTGGGTCCAGCCGGACGGCACGCTTGCCGTCGGACCGCACAGCGCCGGCGCGGTGCCGGGACCGGCCTGCTACGGTCGGGGGGGCACCGAGCCGACGGTCTCCGACGCGAACCTCCTCCTCGGCCGCCTGCCGGTCGGCCGGTCACTCGCGGGCGGGCTCGTGCTGGACGCGGAGCAGGCGCGGGCGGCGTTCGAGGCGCTCGCGGCGCGGCACGCGGGTGGGGGCGATGTTGTCGAGCTTGCCAGCGCGGCGCTTGGGATCGCGATCGCGAAGATGGCGGGGGCGGTACGCGAGGTCTCGGTGCACCGCGGGTTCGACCCCCGCGACTTCACCCTCCTCGGCTTCGGCGGCGCCGGACCGATGCACGCCATGCCGGTCGCCGAGGAGCTCGGAATCACGCGCGTCATGGTGCCGCGCTTCCCCGGCCACCTCTCCGCCCTCGGACAGATGCTCGCCGATCTTCGCCGCGACGCGGTGGATGCCTGGGGCGGCCGAGTCTCCGAGCTTTCCGTCCACGACCTTCGGACGCGCGCGGAGGCGATGCGCGAGGACGGAGCCGCAATGCTCGAAGCGGACGGGGTGGAGCGCGGCCGGCACCGACACGCGTTCACCCTCGACGTGCGCCATGTCGGCCAGTCCTTCACGCTTCCCATCCCCTGGAGCCCGGCGGATCCGGACTGGACGCCGCTCCGGGCCGCGTTCGATGCGCGGCACGAGGAGACCTTCGGCTACGCGGATCCCGACAACGACATCGAGATCGTCAACGTCCGGCTCGTCTCGATCGGCGGGGTCGACCAGCCCGCCCTCGACTTCGCGCCGCGTGGCGGCGGCGACCCGGTGGTCGAACGCCGGCCGGTGTGGTTCGGCGAGTGGCGCGACACGGATGTCATCGACCGGGAGTCGCTTCCGGTCGGGAGCCGGATCGAAGGACCCGCGATCGTCGAGGAGGCGGGGGGCACCACGGTAGCCCCACCCGGCTGGACGATTGAAGTGGACGGGAGCGGGGCCCTCCGGTGCGAGGGAAGCGTTCACTGGTAGACGGAAAGGGAGGCTCGGCCCGATGAAGAGCGGGCGCTTCGATCACCGCCGGAAAGTTCATTGAGGTCCTTCATAGTGAAGATTGACCACACCATCCATCGACGGCACCACCACTTCGGCTGGGACAACGCCAATCCTTCGGTGCTCACCGTCGCCCCCGGCGAGACCGTCCGCTTCGAGACCGTGGACGCCTCCGGCGGGCAGCTCGGGCCGGACTCGACGGTGGCGGACGTCGCCACCCTCGACTTCGACCGGGTCAACCCGGTGACCGGGCCGGTCCGGATCGACGGAGCCGAGCCCGGCGACGCGCTCCGGGTCGCGATCGAGTCGTTCACGCCCTCGGGCTGGGGCTGGACGGCGAACATACCGGGCTTCGGCCTCCTTGCCGACCAGTTCCCGGAGCCGGCCCTGCACACCTGGCGCTACGACCCGGGAGCCCTCACCCCGGCCGCCTACGGTCCCGGCGGCCGGGTGCCGCTCAAGCCCTTCTGCGGCACCATCGGCGTCGCGCCCGCCGCGCCCGGCCTCCATTCCATCGTCCCGCCGCGGGAGGTGGGCGGCAACATGGACATCCGCGACCTCTCGGCGGGCACGGTGCTCCACCTGCCGGTCGCGGTACCGGGTGCTCTCTTCTCCGTCGGGGATACCCACGCGACCCAGGGCGACGGGGAGGTCTGCGGCACCGCGATCGAGAGCCCGATGGAGCTCGCCCTAACCTTCGGCCTCGTCAAGGGGGCGAACCTCGCCTTCCCGCGCTACGAGACGCCGGGCCCGGTGTCGCGGCACTTCGACGAGAAGGGCTACCACGTGACGACGGGGATCGGCCCCGACCTCTTCGCGGGGGCGCGCGCGGCGGTAAGCGGGATGATCGACCTCCTGGGGTCCCTGCATGGTCTCGCCGCCATCGACGCCTATCTTCTTTGCAGCGTGTGCGCCGACCTTCGCATCAGCGAGGTCGTGGACCAGCCGAACTGGGTGGTGTCGTTCTACTTTCCGAAGGTCGTCTTCGATTGACCGGGGCCGCCGTACCCGGCGGCGCGGTGGACCTTGCCTCCGCGGCGGGCGGGCATGCTCGATGGAGGCTTGCGAGCGGGCGGGCCGGAGCGGCGAAGCCCGACGGGGCACCTCGACCGAACCCGGGGCGCGCGGCCCGCTCCCCGACGTGGAAATCCGAGCGCTGACGGGATTGACTTGATAACATGCTACAAAATTACAATCGATATCGGTGGCTTGGAGTGGCAGGAGGCCGGATCCGGCATCGTCATCGCGCCCGATTCTCCGGGACCGTTCCACGAAGTGGCGCGGATTCTCCCCCCGGCACCAGGACCGAGCCGCCACCATCGGACCCGAGGGGACGCCATGAGGAACATTCCTGAAACCGGCCCGGCGAGGCTCGACCGACCGCAACGAGTACGGCGGGCGCCGTACGGTGCGCCGTTTCGACCGGCGACACCCGCGAGCCTCGCGTTCGGCTCGATCGCGCTGGCGGCGGGCGCCCTCGCCCTCGGCGGATTCCTGCACGCGCTGCCGGCGCAGGCGATCGAGTTCGGCGACGGCGACCAGCAGGGGAGTCTCGACACGACGATCTCGCACGGCATGACCTTCCGCGTCGCGAAGCGCGACCCCGAGCTCGAGGACGGCGCCAACAGCAACGACGGCAACCTCAACTACGACCGCGGAC
>JAJECB010000321.1 GCA_022822245.1 Gammaproteobacteria bacterium | reverse complement strand
GTCCGCGACTTCCGCGCCGAGCACGAGATGCCCGGCGGGGTGATCATCCGGACCGCCGCCGCGGATCGGCCCGAGGAGGACATCGTCAGCGACCTCACCTACTTTCACGAGCTGTGGTCGGACACCCTCAAGAAGAGCGAGTCCCGCCGGGCGCCCGCCGTCATCCACCGCGAGGAGAGCCTGGTCGCCAAGCTGCTGCGCGACCTGCTGACCGACGACTTCTCCGCGATTCGCATCGACCATCGCGGCGAGTACCGCAAGGCGGTGAAGCTGGTCCAGCGGATCATGCCGGACCTCGTGTCCCGGGTGCACCACTACGACAAGAGCTTCCCCATCTTCGAGGAGTACGGGGTCCAGTCGGAGATCGACAAGGCGCTCCGCAGCAAGGTCTGGCTGAAGTCGGGCGGCTATCTCGTCATCAACCAGACCGAGGCCCTGGTGGCCATCGACGTCAACACCGGGCGCTACGTCGGCAAGCGGACGGGGCGGCTCGAGGACACCATCGTCAAGACCAACCTCGAGGCGGCGAAGGAGATCGTCCGCCAGATCCGCCTCCGCGACCTCGGCGGCATCATCGTCCTCGACTTCATCGACATGGAGGAGCGGAAGAACCGCCAGAAGGTGTACCAGTTGTTCGAGCAGGAGATCCGCCGCGACCGGTCGCCGTCGAAGGCGGTGCAGGTCTCCGAGTTCGGGCTCATCATCACCACCCGCAAGCGCGTCAAGCAGAGCCTCGAGCGGCAGTTGACCGAGCCCTGCCCGTACTGCTCGGGGAGCGCCGTGGTCAAGTCCACCTCGACCATCTGCTTCGAGATCCTCGCCGAGCTGCGGAAGGTCAGCGGCGACCTCAACGGCCACCGCATTCAGCTCCGGGTCAACCCGGACGTGGCGCGGGCGCTGAAGTCGGAGGAGCGCGGGGTGCTGAAGGAGATCGAGCGCACCCTCGATCGCGAGGTCACGCTGCGCCCCGACGCGATCCTGCATCACGAGCAGTTCGACGTGACCGCGATGTAGCCGACCCGCGGTCGATCATCGGCGCTCGGAGCCGGTCCCGTCCGTCCGCAGGCCCGCTTCGCGAGGCGGCGGCAACGACAATGGCCTCGCCTCGCCGGCCCGCCGTCCGTCGGCCGGGTACGGCGACGTGGACGACGTGACGGCGATGCAGCGGGGTCGTGGCGGGTCGCCGGCGCTCGGAGCGGGGTTCCGCCCCGCGCACCGCGTCGAGGCCGTGTGGGCGACAGGGCGGGCCGCGGCGGGTCATCGGTCCCGCGGGCCGGGTTCGGTCCACCGTATCGCGTCGAACCGTCGGATCGTGCCGCGGCCCACGACGACCCCTTCGTCCTGCAGGAGCCGCCGCTTTCGCAGCGGATCGCTGTAGCCCCCGAGACGGCCGCCGGCCCCGACCACGCGATGGCAGGGGACGCTGGGCAGGCGGCAGGTCCGCATGATGGTGCCGACGGCGCGCCAGGCCCGGGGCCGTCCGGCGAGGGCCGCCACGTCGCCGTAGGTGGCGACCCGGCCCCGGGGGATGCGGCGGACGACCGCTATCACCCGCGCCTGAAACGAACCGTCAGGAGGGGGCGTGGAGGAGGCCACGGGTTCCCGAGGACAGCATCCGTGCGCGACGGGGGCTACTCCGTCGGGGTCGTCTTCCAGACGTCGTGGATCAGCCCGGTCTGATGAGCTTGGTCGCGAAGACGATCTGCCCGGCGTGGGTCGTGAAGTGGAGCACCTGGTTCAGGATGAGCTCGCCGAAGGTGAGGGTCTTGCCGTTCAGCTCCGTCGTGTCGGTGAGCCGCTCGGCGTCGAACGCGGCGAGCGCCCGGTCCGCCTCGGCCATCGCGAAGTCGAACCGGGCCAGCAGGTCCTCCTTCGGCAGCGGGCCCGGCTCCGCGAACTCCGCGTCGCGGTCGCGCCGGTAGCCGTTCCCGCCCACCCCGTGGCCGATGTAGAGGCGCGTCGAGCCGCACAGGTGCAGCACGAGGTTGCCGACGGCGTTCGACTCCTCGTTGGCGCGCCACCACAGTTGGCCGTCGTTCAGGGCCTCGATGCAGGTCCGCACCTGGCCCGCCTGGTGGACCACGAGGCGCTTGCGGGCGGTGTCCAGCAGCAGCCGGTTTCCAGCGTCACTCATCGTCGAATCCTCGTCCCGGAAGTCGTCGCGCCCGGGCGACGGCACGGAAATCCCGCCTCCGCCAAGCCGACGACGCGACGGCAGGCTCGCGCCGCCGGCGTCGGTCCGGCTCACCGATACACCCTCGGAAAGTAGCAGACGCCGGCGACCCCGACATCGTACACGGCGCAGGCCGTCGCATACCAGGGCGGCATCGATTCCGACGGCAGGATCCCCGCCCCGTGGAGCAGGCCGAGACCGGCGTGACCCGCGAACGCCAGGGCGACCAGGGTCAGCGCCGTCCCCGGCTCGCGGGTCACCGCGACGGAGGCGAGCACGAGGAAGCCGACCGCGAGGGCGATGTCGAGCCCGCTGCCGGCGGTCGATTCCTGGGCCAGCGCGAACCCGACGTAGACCCCGGCGTCGAGCGTCAGCATCATCGCCGCGAACTGGGCGAGACGGAGCTCGGCGACGAGGCGGGCGGGGGAGCTCGGGTCGGCCCGGACCGCGGCGAGGGCCAGCCTGACGAGGATGATCGCGAGGGCGGCCCCGGCCACGAGCAAGGCGCGCGCGCTGTCGGTCATGGTGGTTGCACGGATCTCGTGTTCCCGGTGACGGGGTCGCAGGCGCCGGGCGGGCTGACCGGGAGCCTTCATCATGATACCCGCCCGATTGGCCCGAGCGGCGGTCTCGGCGGCTCACGGTGGACCTCGCCTCGCACCGACATCCGTGATTGGGCCGGGCGGGCGGAAGGGGCGCCCGGCGTGGCAGGCGCGACGAGGATGGTTCCGGGGACGAGGCCTGCGCCGGTCGCTCCCGGTGACGGTGCAGAGCTTCCGGATCCGTGATTGGGCCGGCGGGCGGAAGGGCGCCCGGCGTGGCAGGGCGCGACGAGGGTGGTTCCGGGCACGAGGTCCTGCGCCGGTCGCTCCCGGTGACGGCGCAGAGCTTCCGG
>JAJECB010000418.1 GCA_022822245.1 Gammaproteobacteria bacterium | reverse complement strand
GGCGTCGCGACGCTTCCGCGATCCGGCCGGCGAGGCCCTCGGACGCCGCGCCGCCCGAACGACGCTTCGGTGGCTCGCCGTTCTCTACGCCGGAATCGGGCGCCGGATCCATGGTTCACGTCCCTTCACGGAGAATCCGCCCGTGCCGGACGCCCCGCCGACGCCCGAGCGGCACCGGCGGGGGCCCGTCCCGCGGAGCCGGCGGCCCGGATCCGACCCCGGTTCACCGGCCCCGCGGCGGCTCGGCGGCTCGGCGGCTACTGGATGGCCGCCATCACCGAAGCGGTGAACTCCTCGCCGGCCACCTTGCCGATCTCGACCGCGATCGGCTCGGCCGCCGCCTGGAACGCCGCGACGTCGATATCGTTGAATGCGACCTTGCCCTTCGCCAGATCCGTGATCTCCGCGAGCAGGTTGGCGTCGTTCTGTGTGCCGTACTCGCGGCTCGCGAGCACCGCCGCCCGCGCCGCCCGGTCGACCGCGGCCCGCTGTTCGTCGGTCAACCCCTCGTAGCGGCGAAGGTTCATGACGAACGTGATCGGCGTGTAGACGTGGCGCGAGATCGAGATGTACTTCTGCACCTCGTACCAGGACCACTTCCGGATGTTGCCGAGCGGGTTCTCCTGACCGTCGACGGTGCCCTGCTGAAGGGCCAGGTAGACCTCGCCGATGTTCATGTTGATCGGCGCCGCACCGAGCATCTCGAAGGCGAGGATGCGGGTCTTGCTCCCCGGTACCCGCAGCTTGACGCCGGCGAGGTCCTCCGGCTTGACGATCGGGCGCACGTTGTTGGAGATGTTGCGAAAGCCGATCTCGCCGAAACCGAGGACCTTGAGGCCCGCGCTCGCCTGGAACGACGCGTCGAGCTGCCCGCCGATCTCCCCGTCCAGGACCTTCGCCACCGCTTCGCGGTCGGCGAACAGGAACGGGATGTCGAACACCGCCCACTTGGAGTCGAGCTGCACGGCGTCGGAGCCGATCGGGATCACGTCGAGCTGGCCGGTGCGTACCTGCTGCATGTGCACGATCTCGTCGCCCAGGGTGCCGCTGTCGAAGAACTCGATCTCCACCGCGTCGCCCATCTCCGCCTTCAGCGCGTCGCGGAACGAAGCGAGCATGTGCTGGGTGGCGGAGCCCGGAGTGCTCTCGACCGAGAGCCTCAGCTTGAGCGCCTCGGCCTGGGCCGGCCCGGCCCCGAGCAGTAGCGCGGCGACGGCGGTGCTCATCACGGACTTCAAGACTTTCTTCATCGTTTCCTTGCTCCTCATGTGGTGGTGCCCGCTCTTCCCGGCGGGCGGCAGGTGGGCCGCGCATTGCAGTTCGCGGCGCCGGACTCGTCAGCCCGCGACCATGGTGTCCTTCAGGAGATCGCGGTTGACGGCGAGTCCGAAACCCGGCGCGTCCGGGACCCGGAGCCTCCCGTCACGGGGTTTGGGGGCGTCGACGAACAGGTTCTCCTCCATGAACTGCGACTTGAAGTGGCACTCGACGTGGGTGCCGTTGCGGAAACCGGCGACGTGGTGGAGGCTGAAATAGGTCGCGCCTCCCGCGTCCGACAGGGGCTTCTCGTAGATCTGCGCGAGATACGCCACCCGGCGCGTCTCGGTCATGCCTCCGTTGAACATCGGATTGGGGAGGAGGATGTCGATGGCGTCGTTCTCCAGGTACTGGCGGAAACGCGAGGAGTGGCCGTCCATCTGCCCGGCCGCGAGGGGGATCGCGGTATGCCGGCGCAGGTGCCGGAGGTCGCGGATGTCGTTGTTGCGCACCGGGTCCTCCAGCCATGCGACGTTGCAGTCGTCGATGGCGCGGCACAGCCGCACCGCGTCGTTCACCGAGTAGCCTTCGTTGGCGTCGAGGGCGAGGGTGATGTCGTCGCCGATGGCGCCGCGCACGTGGCGCACCCGAGCCGCGTCCTCCGGCCAGCCGAGGCCGGGCACCCCGACCAGCATCTTCAGGCGCCGGTGACCGCCGTCGATGAGCTCCCGCGCGAGGTCGACGAGCTGATCGCGGTCGTAGTTCCCGAACCCGTACGTCATGTAGACCGAGGCACTGTCCCGGTACCCGCCGAGGAGCTGGGCGACGGTGCGGCCGGCCGCCTTGCCGTTGAGGTCCCACAGCGCGAGATCGAGGCACGACGCCGCGGCGAGGTTCGCGCCGGTCATGATGCCGCGCTCGCTGACGACCCGCCCGACCCGCTCGTGCACCGCCTCGAGGTCCCGCGGGTCCATGTCGCGCACCGCGGGAAGGATATCGTCGGTCAGCGCGCTCGCGACGGCGCGCGTCAGGAACCGGGCGGTGAGCCCGAAGCCGACGTGACCCTCGTCGGTCTCGACCTCGCAGAAGACGTGGTGGCGATGCTCGGTCGGCTCCTCGAACCTCGGCAGGTAGATCGGCAGGCGATGCACGCTGGCGCGGATGTCCTTGATCTTCATTCGACGGCGTTCCCTTGCGGCGCGGCCGCGGTGGCCCGACCCGGTCCCGTGCCGGGGAACGGGCGCCAGGTTTCTCGAGCGCCGCCGCGGCGGCGTGCCGACACGGCCTCCGTCCGTTGCACCGCGGTTGCCGCCAACGGGGCGATTCGCCTGGAGGATTCGAAGCGGCCGGTCGCCGGGACGCAAGCCCGGCTGCCTTTCGAGGGTGGATTCACGACGCCATCATGTACCGAGGGGCGGGGCGGGAGCAAGCCGAGGCGAAGCCTCGCTCATCGGGCTCGGGGTCCGTCTTCCTCCACGAGACGGAACTCGGGGAACGATTCGATGCCGAGCTCGGCCGCATCCTGGCCGAGCTTCTCGACCTGCGGCGAGATCCGGGCTCCGATCGTCGCGTCGATGATCCGCCAGACGAAGAGCGAGGCGCCGAACACGGTCGCCCCGATCACGACGATCCCGGTGAGCTGGACGAGGAGGTCGCCACCCGCCGCGATGCACGCCGCGAGGGTCCCCCACACCCCGGCGGCCATGTGGGCCGGGATCGCCCCTACCTCGTCGTCGATCTTCAGGCGCTCGAGCAGCTTCATGCCGAGGAGGCACACCGCGCCGCCGACCGCGCCGATCGCCACCGCCCAGCGATGGTCCACGATGTCCGGCCCCGCGGTGATCGCGACGAGGCCCGCGATCGCGCCGTTGAGCGATGCGAGCAGGTCGACGCGCCCGAGGACCGGCCGCGAGAGGAGCATGGCCGCCAGCACCCCGGCGGCGCCCGCGAGGTTGGTGTTGGCAAGGACGATGCTCACCGCTACCGCGTCGGACGCCCCGGCGAGGGAAAGCTGGGAGCCACCGTTGAAGCCGAGGAATCCGAGCCAGATGATGGATACCCCGAGGGTCACCTCGGGGACACTGTTGGGGGGAGTCTGCCTGACGCTCCCGTCCTCGGGGAACTTCCCGCGCCGAGCCCCGACCACGAGCACCCCGGCGAGCGCCGCCCAGCCGCCCGTCGAGTGGACCACCGTCGACCCCGCGAAGTCCTGGAACCCCATCGCCGCGAGCCAGCCGCCGCCCCAGGTCCAAGCCCCGATGACCGGATAGATGACCGCCGTCAGCACCACGATGAAGAGAAAGAACGACCAGAGCTTCACCCGCTCGGCAAGCGTGCCGGACACGATGGACGCCGTCGAGCCGACGAAGACCATCTGGAAGAACCAGTCGGACATCGCCGCGTGGCCGCGTTCCTCCACGGCCGAGGCGGCGGACGCGTCCCCGGCGAGGAGCGAGCGTTCCGCGCCGGACGTTCCGTACAGCAGCTCGAGCGTGCCGAGCCAGCCGCCTTCCTCGACGCCGACGTACATGAGGTTGTAGCCGACGAGGTAGTAGGTGAGTCCCGCGATGGAGTAAAGACCGATGTTCTTCAGGCAGATGACCGACGCGTTCTTGGTCCGCACGGAACCGGCCTCCAGCATCGTGAAGCCGGCGCACATCCACATGACCAGCCCTCCCCAGATGAGGAAGGAGAAGCTGCTCAGGATGAATTGGACCTCGCCGCTCACCGCCTGCCGTTCCACCCGAAGAAGAATGTCTCCGGATCGTAAAGGACACGTTGCCCGGCTGAGGAGCCAGCGGTATCGGGTGTCTACGCAATCAGGCGCTACACTCGTACCGTGACCCTCCCGGACGCCTTGAGCGGCCCGGAGATTGACGGATGAGTCGAACTTCCAAAGCGGGTTTCCGGCATGAGAGGTACGAGGCTGCTACCGGTAAGGCGCGACGGGGCTTCGAACGGCAACCGGTGGGTTCGAACAGGTCTCGTCGGTCCGAGCCGCAGCCTTGCCGGGAATCGATGAACCAGCCATGAAGACGACCACCGGCCGGGAAGTGAGGCACGGAGAAGCGGAGCGCGCGCGGCGCTACCGCGAGCGGGGCTGGTGGCCGGGGGTGCCCCTCGCGGCGCGCTTCCGCCGCTTCGTCGAGGCGCGGCCGGACGCGCTCGCCGTCGTCGACGACCGGGGAGGTCGCCTCGATCGCGGGCAGCTCTGGGAGGAAGCCGGGCGGCTCGGCGCGGAGCTTGGCGGGCGGGGGATCGGGCCGGGGGACGTCGTCCTCGTCTTCATGCCGAACCGGGCCGAAGCGCAGGTGGCGATGCTGGCTGCGCTCCGGCGGGGCGCGGTCCCCGCCAGCCTGCCGATCCGCTCCGACGAGACCACCCTCCGCCACGCGGCCGAGCTTGGCGGGGCTCGGGCGATCCTCACCGTCGAGCGGCACGGCCGGACCGGGACCGAAGAGCTCGCCGTCGCGGCCGCGGGGCAGTGCCCCGACCGACCGGCGGTGGCGATCATCGGCGACGACGGGACCCGGCGCTGGCCGCGGCCGGGCTCGGGCCCGGAATCATCGGCACCGGAGCCGGGCGGAAAAGTCCGCGGACGCGCGTCCGGCATCGCCCATCCGGCCGGGGCGCTCGACCACCTCATGTTCACCTCCAGCACCACCGGGCTCCCGAAGGCGGTCATGCACACCGCCGACACCCTCGCGGCCCTCAACGTCACCTTCGCGGAGCGCTTCGGGCTCGGCCCCGACTCGCCGATCTTCATGCCCTCGCCTCTCGGGCACAGCGTCGGGGCGATACACGGCGCCCGCCTCGCGCTCCACACCGCGGCCCCCCTCGTCCTCCAGGACCGGTGGGACCCCGCGCGCGCCCTCGAAGCGGTCGCCACCCACGGCTGCCGCTTCACCGCCGCCGCGACCCCCTTCCTCAAGGACCTCGTGGATGTGCCCTGGCCGGCCGCGGGGGCCGCCGCACGGGGGCCGAAGCTCGCCCCCCTCTCCTGGTTCCTCTGTGGCGGCGCCCAGGTCCCCCCGTCGCTCATGGAGCAGGCCGAGACGGAGTTTCCGAACACCCGGGTCACCGTGCTCTGGGGCATGACCGAGGGCGGGCTCACCACCTGCACGGCCGAAAGCCCGCGCGAGAAGGTGCTGACGACGGCGGGGGTCGGACTCCCGGGACTCGAGCTCCGCACGTTCGACGAGCGCGGCGAGGAGACCGCCCCGGGGGCCGAGGGCGAGCTCGCGATGCGGGGGCCGGGGGTGTTCGTCGGCTACCACGGCCAGGAGTCGCTCTACGAATCGTTGCTCACTACGGACGGGTTCTTCCGCACCGGCGACCTCGCCCGCATCGACGGCGACGGTTACCTCCGGATCACCGGCCGCATGAAGGACCTCATCATCCGGGGCGGGGTGAACATCTCCCCGGTTCCCGTCGAGGACGCCCTCGCCGCCTGCCCCGACGTGCGCGCGGTGGCGGTGGTGGGCTATCCGGACGAGCGCCTCGGCGAACGGATCTGCGCGGTGGTGGAGACGGCGGGCGGAGAGCCGGCCGAGCTCGGCGCGCTCACCGGGTTCCTGCGGGACCGGGGACTCCCGAAACACCTCTGGCCGGAGCTCGTGCGCACCGTCGGCGAGTTCCCCCGCACCGCGGCGGGCAAGATCCGGAAGCTCGAGCTCCGGAACCGGATCGTCGCCGCCGACCGGGCGGCGGCGGACGCGGGGGCAGGCACGAACGCCGGGGCGGGCGCGGGCGCCGGGAGCGACGCGCCGTGAAGATACGGCTGGGCGACATCGAGGTCGGCTACACCGAGCGGGGCGCCGGCCCGCCGGTGGTCATGGTGCACGGCCTTGCCGAGGACCGGTGGAGCTGGGCGCTCGCCCAGGAGCGCCTCGCCGCGGACTACCGGACCCTCGCCTGCGACCTTCGTGGACACGGTGAGACGGACGCCGGGGACGGCAACGGCACCCTGGATCAGCTCGCGGGCGACCTCGCCCGTTTCCTCGAGGCGGTGACCGGACCCGCCGCCTGCCTCGGCTACTCGCTCGGCGGCACCGTGGTGCTCGCGCTCGCGGCCGAGCGCCCAGACCTCGTGACCCGCGCGGTGGTGAGCGGCACGTCGTCGGTGGTGGGGCGCTCCACGACCGGCTTCTTCGAGGAGCGCATCGGAATGCTCGGCTCGGACCGGGCCGCCTTCGAGGCGGCGCTTCGGGACGACACCGCGGCCCAGATCGTGACGCAGGGGGCGGACCTCGACGCGATCACCCGCCGCCGGATCGAGGCAGTGGGGGACGGCCGCGGCTACGTCAACGCGGCTCGCGCGATGCAGGGCCTCCTCGCGTCGCCTCTCACCGGCGCGCTCGCACGGATCCGCTGCCCGGTGGACGTCATCGGGGGGGACGGCGACCGCTTCTGCCCGCGCCGGGCGGCCGACATCATCCTCGCCGAGCTCGCCGACGGCGCGTACCACGAGATCGCGAGCTGCGGCCACCTGATGACGGTGGACCAGCCGGAGGCGTACGCTGTCGCCCTGCGGGCCGCCCTCGAACGGCCGGGGCGGGGGACCGAGTGAAGCGGTGCCGGGACAGGAACGGCGCCGGGAGCGAAACGATGCAGGGAATGGAGGAACGGCGGGGGTGAAGCGATGGTGACCCGATTCGGGATCTCGCGGGGCGTGAGCCCGCGTGAACCGCTCGCCGCGGTCGGCGAGCTCGCACGCACGGTCGAGGACCTCGGCTTCGACGCCCTGTGGTTCATCGACCACCAGCTCGGGATGAAGGACGTCTACACCGCGATGACCCTCTCCGCGCTCGCGACCGAGCGCATCGAGATCGGCGCGGGTGTCACCAACCTCACGACCCGCCATCCCACGGTGACCGCGAACGCGACCGCCGCCCTCGACGAGATCTCCGGGGGGCGGGCGCTCCTCGGGCTCGGGGCGGGCTGGGTCGCGGTGCACTCCATCGGCCGCGAGCCGGAGCGCCTCGGCGCGATCCGCCGCGGCATCGAGGAGTTCCACCAGCTCTTCAGCGGGGAGGAGGCCGAGCTCTACGGCACGCGCGTCCGCCTCGCGACCGCCACCCGGCAGGTGCCCGTCTACCTCGCGGTCTCCCAGCCGGGGATGCTCCGGCTCGCCGGCGAGACTTGCGACGGAGCGGTGGTGATGGGAGCGGCGGACCCCGAGTTCTGCCGCTGGCAGCTCGACTTCATCCACGAGGGCCTCGAGCGGAGCGGCCGGAATCGGGGCGACATCATCCTCGATCTCTTCGTGACGATGAGCGTCGACGACGACGAGGACCAGGCGGTGAGCGACGTGCGCGCGTGGGCGACGAGCCAGGCCGCGACGTTCCAGGTCTGGAAGCGCGTCCCGCCCGGCTGGGAGCGGTTCCGGCCCGAGTTCCGGAGCGCCCAGCAGAGCTACGAGTACACCGACCACCTGTCGCTTCGTGCGGAGCACAAGGAGATCGTCAGCCGGGAATTCGTCCAGTCGGTCGCCATCGCGGGCGACCGCAAGACCTGCATCGAACGGCTGCGCGAGGTCGCGGCCCTCGACTTCGACCGGATCACCTTCGCGCTCCTCTCCGGCGGGCGCCGCCGCAGGCTCGAGCAGCTCGCGACGGAGGTGCTGCCGGGACTGAACCCGTAGGAAAGCGGGCCGCGGACGGGGACGGACACGTGGCGAACCCACCGCGATTCGAACCCCCCGGCGGGAGCCGCCGGGACCCGGGCCGAAAGGCCGCACGAACACAAGAAACCACCGGAGGAATGCCATGAACAAGCTCAAGGAAGCACTCGCCGGGCTCACCGGGTCCGCCATCCTCGCCGGGCTCGTCGCCATCCTCGCGGCGGGGACCACTCCCTTCGCCGCCTTCGCCGCGGAGCCGATCAGGATCGGCGACATCAACAGTTACAAGCGCCTCCCCGCCCACACGGTGCCGTACAAGATGGGCGTCGAGCTCGCCATCGAGGAGATCAACGCGGCGGGCGGGGTGCTCGGCCGGCCGCTCGAGCTCGTGTCGCGCGACGACGCGGGCAAGCCCGGCGAGGCGGTGAAGATCGCCGAGGAGCTCGTCTCGAAGGACCGGGTGGCCCTCATCTCGGGCACCCTCTTCTCCCACATCGGGCTCGCCCTCACCTCGTACGCGGGAGAGAAGAAGGTGCTCTACGTCGCGGCCGAGCCCCTCGCCGACGCCCTCGTGTGGTCCAAGGGCAACCGTTACACCTTCCGGCTCCGGCCCTCCACGTACATGCAGGCGTCCATGCTCGCGAGCGAGGCGGCGAAGAACCCGGCGAAGCGCTGGGCCACCATCGCGCCCAACTACGCCTACGGAAAGGACGCCGTCGCCGCCTTCAAGAAGGTGCTGACCGCGATCCGGCCGGACGTCGAGTTCGTGGCCGAGCAGTGGCCGGGCCTTTTCAAGATCGACGCGGGCGCGGAGGTCCAGGCCCTCGCTGCGGCGGAGCCCGAGGCGATCTACAACGTGACGTTCGGGGGCGACCTCGCCAAGTTCGTGCGCGAGGGCAAGCTCCGCGGGCTCTTCGAGAACCGGCTGGTGGTGGGTCTCCTCACCGGCGAGCCGGAGTACCTCGACCCGCTCAAGGGCGAGGCGCCGGAAGGCTGGCTCGTCACCGGCTACCCGTGGTACGACATCGACACCCCCGAGCACGATGCGTTCCTCTCCGCCTACCAGGCGAAGTACGACGACTACCCGCGGATCGGCTCCATCGTCGGCTACAACACGATGCTGACCATCCAGGCCCTCATCGAGAAGGCCGGCAGCACCGACACCGAGGCGATGGTGGATGCCCTCGAGGGGCTCGGCTTCGACGCCCCGACCGGGCCGATCACCTTCCGCGCCCTCGACCACCAGTCCACGATGGGCGCTTACGTCGGCTGGACGAAGCTCGAGGACGGGCGCGGCATCATGGTCGACTGGACCTACGAGGACGGCGCGAACCACTTCCCGCCCGACGACGAGGTCCGCGCGATGCGCCCGGCCGGCTGACGGATCTACCCAATCGCGGCGGGCAGACCGTAGCGAAGCAGCGGGTCGGGGGCCGGTTCCGGCCCGCTGCTTCGTGACCGCGGCCACCGGCGCTCGCCGATCCGGTCCGGACCGTCGCTCTTGGAGGTCATTGCGCGTAGCCGAGGAGCCGCGGCAGGAACATGAAGATGTCCGGGACCGCGATGCAGAGGATCAGGATTCCGTACAGGAGCAGGATGAACGGCCAGATGTGACGGATGATGTTCGAGATCTCGAGGTTCCAGATGCTCGATACCACGAACAGCAGGATTCCGACCGGCGGCGTGATCGAGCCGAGCACGATGTTCATCACGAACAGGAACCCGAAGTACACCGGGTCGAGGCCGTACGAGAGCGCCATCGGGGCGAGGATCGGGACGATCATCACGATGAGCGCGTTCGACTCCATGAACATGCCCGCCACGAGAATGGCGACCATGACGAGACAGGTGAAGACGAGCGGATCCGACGTGAAGGCGAGCAGGGAATTCGCGAGCGTGTCGGCAACGTGCTCGAGGGTGAAGAGGTAGGTCACCGTCGTCGAGAACGCGATCAGCGCCCCGACGACGGCCGAGACGATCGCCGCGTTGAGCAGCGCGGCCGGCAGGTCCGAGAGCTTGAGCTGCCGCGTGACCCCGAAGCACAGGACGCTCGCCGTGTTCGGCCGCGAGGGGCGGCCGGTGCACCGCTACACCATGCGTCAGGCGATCGAGGAGGGGTTCATCCTCGACGTGCTGAAGCACTACACCACGTACGGAACGTACTTCCGGCTGCTCAAGGCGTGCGAGGACGATCCCAACGTCGAGCGCAAGAAGGCCGCGCAGGCGCTGGCGCGCTTCATGCGGCTGCACCCCCACAACATCGCGCAGAAGACGGAGGTGATGGTCGAGCACTTCCAGGCGGTGACGCGGCACAAGATCGGCGGCCGGGCCAAGGCGATGGTGGTGACCGGCTCGCGCCTCGAAGCGGTCCGCTACAAGCAGAGCTTCGATCGCTGCATCCGGGAAAAGGGATACGCCATCAAGTCGCTCGTAGCGTTCTCGGGCACCGTGGTAGACGACCGGCTCGCGGGCGTCACCTACACCGAGCCCGGCATGAACGACGGCATCTCCGAGAAGGAGCTGCCCGAGAGGTTCGCGAGCCAGGAGTACCAGGTCCTGCTCGTCGCGGAGAAGTACCAGACTGGATTCGATCAGCCGCTCCTGCACACGATGTTCGTGGACAAGCGGCTCGCGGGCATCCAGGCCGTGCAAACGTTGTCGCGGTTGAACCGTGTTCATCCTCTCAAGGAAGACACCTTCGTTCTCGACTTCGTGAACGACCGGGAGGATATCCGCGAAGCCTTCAGGACCTACTACGAAGGCGCGGAGATGGGAGAGGAGGTCGACCCCGCCCGCATGTACGCGGTCAAGAGCGAACTGGACGCTTCCGGAATCTACCTTCATGAAGAAGTCGAACGGTTCAGCGCCGTCTACTTCACGCCCAAACGGCGGCAGAGTGCATCCGACCACCGATCCATGAATGCCGCTCTCGACCCCGCGGCGTCGCGATTCACTGCCCACCGGGACGAGAACGAAGAGGAGGCGGAAGATTGGCGCGGCAAGGTACAGGCGTTCTTGAACTTGTATGGGTTCCTGAGCCAAGTGATTCCATACCAGGATTCCGATCTCGAGCGGCTCTACGTGTTCCTGCGCCATCTCGCGACGAAACTGCCACGCCGCGGACAAGGCCCCGCGTACCGGTTCGATGACGAGGTGCGGCTCGAGTACTACCGCCTGCAGAAGATCGGCGAGGGCTCCATCCCGCTCGGGGAAGGCGAGTCCCGCCCCCTCGACGGCCCGACGGAGGTCGGGAGCGGCCTGGTTCGACCACAACCCGTGCCGCTCTCACAACTCATCGACATCGTGAACGAGCGCTTCGGTACGGACTTCAACCAGGCCGATCAGCTCTTCTTCGACCAGATTGTAGAAGCGGCGGTGGCCGATGACGAACTGCAACAGGCAGCCGAGGTCAACCCGGGCGACAAGTTCGAGCTGGTGTTCAAGGGCCTGCTGGAGAGCCTGTTCGTCGAGCGCATGGATCAGAACGAGGAGATCTTCGTCCGGTTCATGAACGACACATCGTTCCAGAAGATCGTGACGGCCTGGACAGCGTCGGAAGCGTATCGGCGGCTGAGGAGCGGCGGAGTTCGAAGCGGACCCGTACACCCGGAGCCCGCCGCGCTGCCACCCCAATTGCAAATCGTCGAACCCCGACCATCGGAGCGCTACGTGACCTGCGTGCCGCTCATCCCGCTCAAGGCCGCCGCGGGTGCATTCAGCGACCCCCAGCAGATCGACGACGATGAGTTCGCATGGGTGGCGGTCGAGACGGGCCGGCGCCTCCGTCGCGGCATGTTCGTCGCCCAGGTCGTCGGCAAGTCCATGGAGCCGGCCATCCCCGACGGCGCGCATTGCCTCTTCACGGCGCCCGTCGGGGGCTCACGCCAGGGCAAGACGGTACTCGTGCAGATGCGCGACGCCGCCGATCCGGAGAGTGGCGAACGCTACACCGTCAAGCGCTACGAGAGCGAGAAGGCGGGCGACGAAGGCTCATGGCGGCATACGAAGATCGCACTCAAACCGCTCAACCCGGACTTCGAGCCGATCGTACTGACCAGCACGGACGAGGGAGCGCTGAGGGTCGTGGCTGAGGTTGTCGAGGTGCTCTGCGGGGAAACGTGACGACAGCAGGAACGTTCTACAGCGGATACATGCGCACTCGGTGGAAATCACTCCGACCAGCCGCGCCTCGCCACGCGGTCACCGGCTACTCTCCCGCCCGCGCCAGCACCTCGGAGACGAGCCGGGGAGACAGGAAGTACCCGGCACGCGACATTGCCTCGAGCACCGGACCGACCGCCGGGAGCATCCCCCGAGACTTCGCCACCATCAGCATGCCTGCAACGCCCACCACCGGAATGCCGCGGGCGCGAGCGACTCTTCTCCCTCTCGATTCATCGATGAGAAGGAACCGGGTGTCCGGCCGGGAGGCGAGCGCAATCGCTTCGGCCTCCCCGGCATCCAGGAGCAACGTGAGTCTTGTGGCGAGAGCCCGATCCGAAAGAGGCTGTTCGGTTATCCAGCCGGCATCGAACGCGCGGGCGAGCGAGGTCGCTCCAGGGTAACCGGAATGGATGGCGAGTTCGGCGTGCACCGCGGGTGGGACACGGACTCCGCCGTACAGGCGATGCAACAGGTCGAGTTGCCCGGCGCGAGCCAGAGCGATGAGCGGCCCGGTATCCGAGACGACGATGCGATTCACGATGCGGCGCTGATCTCATCGTCCAGCTCTTCCGGTGGGTAGTCGACCGCCGGTATCCCGACCGCACCAAGGAGCTCGATGAACTCCTCCACCGGAACGCTGGCCACCTTGGCGGCCTGCACGAGGGTGACCTGACGCCTCTCGAAGAGATGCAACGCAAGCGCCCGATGGACCCCGAGTTCCATGAGACGGCCATCGAGAGGCACGGCCACGATTGCGGGCCGCCCGTGCTTCGTGACGATGGCGAGACGCCCGCGCTCCGCGCCCTTCAGGAGTTCACCGGAGCGCTGTCTGAGGTCGCGTGCGCTGAAGACATCCAGGGGATCCATGGCGCTGCGTGCTCCTGTATATGTAGACACAAATCGTAGCACTTTCCGCAATGGCACGACTCACGTCGCCGAGCGGCCGCCCTCTTGGTCAAGTTGGACCCTCATCGCTCCAGCGCCGAGGCGACCGACCCTTCGCAGAGACGTTCGCCCCCTCAGCGCTCACGCGCTCCCAGCCGCCACCCCAACCTCGTGACCATCCTCCACCGACTGACCCTCCTCGCGAAAACGGGCCTGTGAGAGCCCGGGCCGCTCGAAGTGTCAGGGGAGGTCGCCGATCAAGTCGCGGATGTGGCCGGGCGGCGGCGGCGGCAGCTCGATCCCGAAACCGCGTTTCAGGGCGTCGGCGATGAGCTCGAAGCAGGCCCCGTAGCGAACGACCTCGAACGTCTCCAGGTCGAGCAGGGTCGATGACGCACGGTACAGGTGATACAAGCGAAGCCCGTGGTCGATGACGATGTCGGCGATCGCGATCAGCTCCGGCTCGACATCCTCCACCCGAAACTTCGTGCCGGACAGCGAAAGGTTGGCGGAGGAGCCGAACAGCGGATGCACGGACTCCCGGCTCAGGCTGGTGATGGCGGCATGGAACGGACCCGCGTTGATCAACATGAGCACGGTGCCCTCGCTCGTGGACGCCTCCAGCGCCTCCGGCTCCATCTTGCGCAGGATGGGGTGGTCCATCCTCGCCGGGGCGATCGCGCCAAGCGGAAGGTCGCAGTCTTCGATCAGGACGCTGGCGACGTCCCATCCTCGCTGATCGAGGACGTGAAGCTCGCGATGCAGGTCCAGATCACCAAGCATCGCGTTCAGCTTCGAAGGCGCCCGCCGTTTGGTGTCGAATATCTTCTTCAGTGCCGCGGCCGACCCCCCGGTCGCGGTGTAGCCGACGCTCATCGGCATGATCGCGATCCCGCCCCGTTCGAGGACGGCGAAGGCCCGCTCGGCGTCACGCTGAACATCCCATCTTCCCGTCACCGTCCGCATCTCCTCATGGTTCGAGCGTCTCGATGGCCCCGTCCTCCCCAGGGCGGCAGGGAGGACGCCGTCCGGCAAGAGGATGAAGGGGCCGCTGAAGACCCATGCCGAACCCGATTGCATTGCGTGCCGGCCTCGAATCATCGCACGGCGGCGGACCCGGTCGGTCTTCGACCCTGCGTATCGGCCCCTTCAACCGGGCGGCGGGGCCTGCCGCCGTCTCCCGCACACCCGGAGGTCATTGCGCGTAGCGCTTTCCACGATGGCACGACTCTCGTCGCTACGCTCCGACCGGTGATCGGGCTGCGGTGGTCGGTTTCACCCCGGAACGGCTGAAGAGCTGCACCGGCCTACCCGACAAACGCTACGAGAGCGAAACGACCGGCGCCGGAGACTCGTGGCAGCATGCGCGGATTACACTCCACCCGGCCAACCCGGACTTCGAACCGATCGTGCTGACCCGCGCAGAAAGAGGGTTGCTGCAGGTCGTGGCCGAGGTCGTCGAGGTGCTTGGCGGGGAAACGTGAGGGCGGCACGGACATTTCACAGCAGATACACGCACACTGCAGCGATCTGATCGCGGCTAAGCCTCCCCACGCCACGCAGCCAGGGTCGAAGGCGTGGCGGGGTCCGGGACGGTGAGTGACCTCGGGTTCTACCTCGTCCAGGCGCTGACCGGGCTCTCGAGCGCGTCGGCCCTGTTCCTGGTCGCCTCGGGGCTCTCCATCATCTTCGGGGTGACCCGGGTCGTCAATTTCGCGCACGGCTCGTTCTACATGCTGGGGGCGTACATCGCGTACACCCTCGTCGAGCACCTCTCCGGCGCGTTCGGCTTCTGGGTGGCGGTTCTCTTCGCGGGAGTGGCGGTGGGGCTCATCGGGGTCGTGGTCGAGCTCCTCATCCTCCGCCGGGTGTACCAGGCACCGGAGCTCTTCCAGCTCGTCGCGACCTTCGGGGTCATCCTCGTCATCCAGGATCTCGCCCTCCTCGTGTGGGGGGCAGAGGACCTCTTCGGCCCGGCCGCGCCGGGGCTCGAAGGCACGGTGAACATCCTCGGCACCCGGCTCCCGGAGTACGACCTCGCCCTCATCGTGCTGAGCCTCCTCGTGCTCGGCGCCCTGTGGCTGCTCTTCCACCGCACCCGCTGGGGCACCCTCGTGCGGGCGGCGACCGAGGACCGGGAGATGGTCGGCGCGCTCGGGGTCAACCAGGCGTGGCTCTTCACCGGCACCTTCTTTCTCGGCTCGATGCTCGCGGGCCTCGGCGGCGCCGCCCAGCTCCCGAAGGGGGGTGCCGACCTCCTCATGGACTTCAACATCCTCGCCGCCGTCTTCGTGGTGGTGGTGGTGGGCGGCATGGGGAGCATCGCCGGCGCGTTCCTCGCCGCGGTGCTCATCTCCGAGCTCGGCGCGTTCGGGATCCTCGTCATCCCCCAGAGCACCCTCGTGCTCATGTTCGTGGTGATGGCGGTGGTCCTCATCTTCCGGCCGTGGGGGCTGCTCGGCCGGCCGGAGGCGCCGGGGCAGCACGGACAGGTCGGGCCACCCGAGCCGCCCCTTCGCCCGCCCCCGCCCCGGCTCCGGGCGGCGGGCCTCGCGCTTCTCGCGGTGCTCCTCGCGCTCCCCGCGTTCGCGGACGACTTCACCCTGGTCCTCGCGGTCGAGATCGCGATCATGGCCCTCTTCGCGGCGAGCCTTCACTTCGCGATGGGTCCGGGGGGCATGGTCTCGTTCGGGCACGCCGCCTTCTTCGGCGGGGGCGCGTACGCGGCCGCCCTCCTCGTCAAGTACACGGGCTCGCCGATGGAGGTCGCGCTCCTCTTCGCCCCCGCGATGGCCGGGGTGCTGGCCCTCGTCTTCGGCTGGTTCTGCGTGCGCCTGACCGGGGTCTACCTCGCCATGCTGACCCTCGCCTTCGCGCAGGTCGGGTGGTCGATCGTCTTCCAGTGGGGCGCGGTCACTGGGGGCGACGACGGCATCCTCGGGATCTGGCCGAGCGAGTGGGCGAGCGATCGCCTCGCCTTCTACTACCTCTCGGTGCTCGCCTCGGCGGGCGGGATCCTCGCCCTCCAGTACGTGCTCCACTCACCCTTCGGGTACGCGATGCGGGCCTGCCGCGACTCGGTGGTGCGAAGCGCCTCCATCGGCATCGACGTACAGCGCCAGCAGTGGTTCGCGTTCGCGTTCTCAGGAGCCCTGGCGGGCCTCGCGGGGGGGCTCTTCGTGTTCTCCAAGGGGAGCGTCTTTCCGGACGAGATGTCCATTCCGCGATCCTTCGACGCGCTCATCATGGTGCTTCTCGGCGGCGTCAAGACCGTTCTCGGGCCGCTCGCCGGCGCCTCGACGTTCACGTGGCTTCAGGACGAGATCGGACGCTTCGAGTACTGGCGGCTCATCCTCGGGGCGCTCATCATCGCGATCGTGGTGGCCTTTCCCCAGGGGATCGCGGGATTCCTCCGCGCCCGCGCGGGTCCGTGGTTCGGGATCCGGGAGATGGAGACGTGACTCCCGGACCGGGCGGCGGCCCCTGCCTCGCCGGACGTCCGAGCGCCGCGGCGGACGGTGCCGCTTCGCCCCTTCCCCTTCTCGAGGTCTGCGGGCTCGCGCGCGCGTTCGGCGGGGTGCAGGCGGTCGACGACGTGAGCTTCACCCTCGACCGGGGGCGGCTCCTCGCCCTCATCGGGCCGAACGGAGCCGGCAAGACCACCTGCTTCAACATCATCAACGGCCAGCTCGCGCCCGACCGGGGCTCCATCCGGTTCGCGGGACGGGAGCTGGTCGGCCTCGCGCCGCACCGGATCTGGCGGCTCGGGGTCGGCCGCACGTTCCAGATCACCGCCACCTACCCGAGCATGACGGTGTGCGAGAACGTGCAGATGGCCCTCCTCAGCCACCACCGACGCCTGCTCTCGCTCCGGGGGCGGGCGTCCGCCGAGTACCGCGAGGAGGCGCTCGCCCTCCTCGAACGGGTGGGCATGGCGGAGCAGGAAGACCGCCCGTGCAGCGTGCTCGCCTACGGCGATCTGAAGCGGGTCGAGCTCGCCGTCGCGCTCGCCAACGCGCCCTCGCTCCTCCTCATGGACGAGCCGACGGCGGGGATGTCTCCGCGCGAGCGGATCGAGCTCATGCAGCTCACCGCGGGGATCGTCGCCGAGCGCAACATCGCGGTCCTCTTCACCGAGCACGACATGGACGTGGTGTTCCGCAACGCGGACCACATCCTGGTCCTTGACCGCGGGCGCCTCATCGCCGACGGGGTGCCCGAGGCGGTGCGCGCGGACCCGCGCGTGCGGGCCGTCTATCTCGGCTCGGAGGCCGCACCCGATGCGTGAGGAGAACGCGGGACATGCGCCTTAGCGTACGGGATCTCCACAGCTACTACGGGCGGGCGCACATCCTCGACGGCGTCTCCCTCGACGCCGCGGCCGGCGAGGTCGTGGCGCTTCTCGGGCGAAACGGCGCCGGCAAGTCAACCACCCTGAAGAGCATCATCGGGATCGTGCGGCCCGCCGAGGGCACGGTCGAGCTCGACGGCGCCCGCATCAGCGGCGAGCCGCCGCACCGGATCTGCCGGCGCGGGCTCGGCTACGTCCCGGAGGAACGCCGGGTGTTCGCGTCGCTCACGGTGAACGGGAACCTCGAGGTAGGGCGCCAGCCCCCCCGCCCCGGCCTCACCGCGTGGACCCCCGCGCGCCTCTTCGAGCTCTTTCCCAACCTCGCCGGGATGGGAGACCGTACCGCGGGGCAGATGAGCGGCGGCGAGCAGCAGATGCTGACCATCGCCCGCACCCTGATGGGCAACCCGGCCCTCGTGCTCCTGGACGAGCCCTCCGAAGGGCTCGCCCCGGTCATCGTCGAGCAGATGGTGCTCGCCATCCGCGAGCTCAAGAGGGAGGGGCTCGCGATCGTCCTTTCGGAGCAGAACGTCAACTTCGCGATGAAGGTCGCCGACCGCGCCTACATCATCGAGAAGGGCCGTATCCGCCACCGGTGCACGATCGACGAGCTCATGGCGGACGAGGCGATGCGGCGCACCTACCTCACCGTGTAAAGTCTCGTTCCCGTTCCGTTGCCTCCCGAAGGAGCCCCGCGATGCTCAAGATCCTTGGACGCCGCACGTCCGGCAACGTGATGAAGCCGGTCTGGGTACTCGACGAGCTCGGGGTCGAGTACGAGCGCGAGGACATCGGCGGAAAGTTCGGCGGCAACCGGGAGCCCGGCTACCTCGCGATGAACCCGACGGGGCTGGTGCCGACCCTCGTCGAGGACGACTTCGTGCTCTGGGAGTCGAACGCCATCACCCGGTACCTCTGCGAGAAGTACGGCCACGGCTCGCTCTGCCCGGCCGACCCGCGGACCCGGGCCACCGCCGACACCTGGATGGACTGGCAGCAGACGACGTGCGCGCCCATGATGCTGCCGGTGTTCTGGGGCCTGGTGCGCACCCCGGAGGCGGAGCGGGACTACGACCGGATCAACGCCGGCATCGAACGCGGCTACGAGGTGTGGGGCATGCTTGACCGCCACCTCGAGGGCCGCGCCTTCGTCGCCGGGGACGAGCTCACCATGGGCGACATCCCCATCGGGCCGCAGGCCCATCGCTGGTTCAACCTCGTCGACGAGCGCCCGTCGATGCCGAACCTCGAAGCCTGGTACCAGCGCCTGACGGAGCGCCCCGCGTTCCAGAAGAACGTGATGATCCCCATCGAATAGGGCCGGCGTCCTCGCTTCCTCGGGCGGCCGCGTGACCCGGGAACGCACCCCGGAGGGCGATCCGGACCCCCCGGAGGCACCCGCGCCGCCATCTTCCGCGCCGCGTGCGCGGCCCGCCTCGCCGCGAACGCCCGCGCACGGTTCGGAGGCGGGGTCCGGTCCGGGTTCCGATTTGGGGTCCGAGCCTTCGCGCGGCACCGCGCGGACCGGGAGACCGTCCGCCGCCGCGGCCGGCGTGGCCCCGGTCACGGTCCGCGCGGCGTGGCGCTTCTTCGCGCCCCTCATCTTCATGACCGAGCTCAACGCGATCTCGAAGTCGGTCATCCACGCCTTCCTCGCCCGCCTTCCCGACGCCACCACGAGCCTCGCCGGGTTCAACGTCGCGTTCACCGCCTACTACGCCTGCGGGAGCGCGACCGAGGTCTCCTACCTCGTGACCATCTCCTGGCTGCGGGACCGCCGCTCGATTCTTCCCCTGCTCCGCTTCTTCTGCCTCATCACCGCCGGGCCGGTAGCGCTCGCCCTCGCGGTGGCGTTCACCGCGGCCGGCGACTGGCTCTACGGCGGCCTCTTCGGCGCGAGCCCCGCCGCGGTCCGGGAGGCGAAGCTCGCGACCTTCGTCTTTTCCTTGAGCGCCCCCTTCCTCATCGCCCGCGCGTTCACCTTCGGCGTGCTCATGATCAACCGCCGCACCATGCTCATCTCGTGGAGCACCCTCGCCCGGCTCGCCTCTCTCGGCGGCTCCCTGGTGCTCCTCCCCCGTTTCGTGTCGGGGGCGACGGCGGGGGCGGCCGCCCTCGTCACCTGCATGGCGGTGGAGACGGTCGTCTCGGGCCTCTTCGCGGCGCGCTACTTCCGGGCCCTCCCGGCCGTGGCCGGCCCCGCTCCCCGCATCCGCGAGCTGTGGCGATTCGCCTGGCCCCTCATGCTCAACTCCTCGGCCGAGATGGGCACGGTGTTCGTCATCAGCATCTTCCTCGGCCGGCTCCTCGACCCCGACCTCGCCCTCGCCGCATTCGGAGTCGTGCACGGCCTCACCGGCCTGATGATGAGCCCGATGCGAAACCTCCTCCATACCGCGCAGACGCTCGCTCGCACGGCGGCGGACCGGGCGGCCCTCCGGCGCTTTGCCGTGCAGGTGGTCGTGGTGTTCGCCCTCATCGCGGTCGGGCTCTTCGACACCCCGGTGAGCCACGTCGTGCTCGGAAGGCTCATGGGACTCTCGCCGGAGCTCGAGGCGGCGTGCGCGCCGGCCATGCGCTTCGCCTTCGTGATGGCCGCCGCGTGGGGCTTCTCCGCCCTCCTCCGCGGCTTCCTCGCCGGAGTGCGCCGCACCGGAAGCCTCGCCCTCACCGGGGCCGGCCGGCTCGTCGTCGCGGCGCTGGTCGGCAGCCTCGCCTTCGCCTCCGCCGACCTCGACGGCGCGCTCCTCGGGCTCGCCGCCTGGTTCGCGGGCTACGGGGCGGAAGCGGTCTACCTGGCCCTCCGCCTCCGCGCCCGGCCGGCCGCGCAGGTGCGTGTCGGGTGACCGGAATCGGGATCGGGATCGGAGCGCGAACTCCGGTGCGGTGGAGCCGGCCGCTTGAGCGGTGGAATATCGCACTTTGACCCCGTTTTCCGGCCCCGTTTTCCGATGACCTATGATCCGCTGCTCAATCATCCGCCGCACCGGAACCGGAGCCCCCCCATGGAACGAATGACCACCCGCCTCCGCCGCCTCCTCGAAGCGCCGGAGCTCCTCGTCGCACCCGGGGTCGCCGAGTGCGTGGGCGCCCGCCTCGTCGCCGAGCAGGGCTTCGATGCGCTCTACATGACGGGAGCCGGCACCACCGCGAGCCGGCTCGGAATGCCCGACGTGGGGCTCCTCGGGGTCACCGAAATGGCGGACAACGCGGGCCGGATCGCCGACGCGGCGGGCCTGCCCCTCATCGCCGACGCGGACACCGGCTACGGGGGTCCCATCAACGTGCGCCGCACCATCCAGTGCTACGAGCGGGCGGGGGTCGCCGGGGTGCACATGGAGGACCAGGACTGGCCGAAGCGCTGCGGGCATCTCGCGGGCAAGACCCTCATCCCGGTGGAGGAGATGTGCGCCAAGGTGCGGGCCGCGGCCGACGCGAGGTCCGACCCCGACTTCATCGTCATCGCCCGCACCGACGCCATCGCGGTCGAGGGGTTCGAGGCGGCCCTCGACCGCGCGAAGGCCTACGAGGAAGCGGGCGCGGACGTCCTCTTCGTGGAGGCGCCGACGACGATGGAGGAGGTCGAAACGATCCCGAAGACTTTCTCCCGGCCGACCCTTTACAACATGGCGATGAGCGGCAAGACGCCGGTGCTCCCGGCGAGCGAGATCGAGGCGCTCGGCTTCGGGGTCGTCATCTACCCCGGGCTCTCCCTCTCCGCCGCGATCCCGGCCATCCGGCGCGCCCTCGCCGAGCTGCGGGAGACGGGCGGGCTCGAGGCGGCGAACGCCGAGATGGCGAGCTTCCGCGATTTCTTCGAGCTGATGGGCCTCGAAGGGATCCAGAACCTCGAGTCGCGCTACGCGGTGTCGGAGGGCGCGCGGGTCGGCTTCGACGACTGATCCGCGCTTCCGCTTTCGGTCCCGCCCCTTGCCCGGGCATCAGCCCGGCCCGCCATGGGACCACCGGTCCGAGGCAGCTCCCGGCAGATCGGATCGACGAAGCGTACTCGGACACGAGGGGGCCGGTGCGTCGGCACTCACAAAATGGATGCGAGCCTCCGTCCGGATCCGGAGCCGGGTCCCCGGCTGGCCGGGGCGGTTCAGCCCGCCGGCTTGACCTCGATGAGCTCGATCTCGAAGTGCAGGGCCTGGTTCGGGCCGATGGCGCCGCCGGCCCCCCGTTCCCCGTAGGCGAGGGCGGCGGGGATCCACACCTCCCAGCGTGACCCTTTCGGCATCGCCTGGAGCGCCTCCTGCCATCCGCGGATGACCCCGCCCACCATGAACTCGGCGGGCTCCCCGCGCCGATAGGAGCTGTCGAACTCGGTACCGTCGAGGAGCCGGCCCCGGTAGTGCACCACCACCTGGTCGTCGGCCGCGGGCTTCGGACCCTCGCCGGCGTGAAGGATGCGGTACTGAAGCCCGCCCGGCATCTCCACGACCCCCTCGTTCCCGGCGTTCGACGCGAGGAACGCCTCGCCGGCCGCGAGGTTGGCCTCGGCCTCGCGGGCCTGCGCGGAGGCGAGGCCGGCCCGGTACTCGGCCTCCGCCGCCTGCATCTCCTCGGCGGTGAGTCTCGGGTCGCGCTGATTGAGCGCGTCCCCGATGGCGGCCGCGAGCACCGCCGGATCGATGTCCTGCATGCCCTGACCGTGGAGGCTGAACCCGATCCGGTAGCCGAGCATGTAGCTCAGGCGCTCGAGGCTCGACTCGAGCTTGACCTCGTCGTCGGCGGCGGCGGGGTGCGCACCCGCGGCGAGCGCCGCCACGCACGCCGCGACGGGCAGCAGGCGGCCAAGACCGCGACGGAAAGGCGCGCGGGAGCGTTCTCCGCGGTCATTCATGGTGATTCCTCCTGGTGAGGGATGCGGTACGGCCGGGATGGCCGCCGTCCGGCAGGGGGGTTCACCAGCCCGCTGAAGACCGAAGCCGGCCCCTGACTGCATCGTGTGGTGGTCGCCTCGGATCATCGCACGGCGGACGCGCCGCGCGGCGGAATCAGGGCATCCCGCCATCCACGCGAATGACCGAGCCGGTGGTGAACCCGCTCGCCGGCGAGGCGAGGTAGAGGGCGGCGGTCACGATCTCGTCCGGCTCCCCGCTCCGGGCAAGCGCGACCGCGGCGTTGCGCCGGTCCTCCTCGCTCCACGCCCGCGAGATGTCGGTGAGGAACCGCCCCGGCATGATCGCGTTCACCCGCACGTTCGGCGCGTACTCCCGGGCGAACGCCTCGGTCACCGCGTTGAGCGCCGCCTTCGCCCCCGCGTAGGGGGCGAGCTCCGGCTGTGGCCGGATGGCGCCGGTGCTCGAGATGTTGACGATCGATCCACCCTCGCCCGCCGCCATGCGCGAGCCGACGAGCGACATCAGCCGGAACGGCGCCTTGAAGTTGAGCGCCACCACCTTGTCGAAGAGCGCCTCCGGGGTCTCGAGCGAGGAAGGCGCGAGCGGCGACGAGCCGGCATTGTTGACGAGGACGTCGATCCGCCCGGCCGCGCTCCAGGCGTCTTCCACGAGGCGATCGAGGGCCTCCCACCGCGACACGTTGCAGGGGAGCGGCCAGGCCCGGCGGCCGAGGGCCTCGACCTCGCGGGCGACCGCCTCGCAGCTCTCCACGCGCCGCGAGACGATGACCGCGTCGGCGCCCCGGCGGGCGAAGGCGAGGACCATCTCCCGGCCGAGACCCCGGCTTCCGCCGGTCACGAGGACCGTCCGGCCGGAGAAGTCGAAGAGCGGATCCACCGTCATCCCGAGGAACATAGACCACTTCCCGCCCACCGGCAATCCCCGCCTTCCGCCGGCTCGGCATCTACTCGAAGCGGACCTTTCGACCGGGGCGGGCGCGGGCGGGACCGAGACTCACTCCGGGTCCTCCAGGGGCGGCAAGCGGAACGGTTCGCACGCGTCGAGAATGGCTCCGGCGCGCAGGAGCCCCCGGGCCGCCTCGATGTCGTCCGCGAGGGCGCGGTCCGCGGCGAGCGGCGGCACCGCGGTCCGGAGAGTGGAGACGACGCGCCGGAGCGGCTCTCCGGTCCGGCGCGGCGCGCGCTGCTCGACGCCCGCCGCCGCCGCGATCCACTCGATGGCGAGCAGCCGCTCCAGGTTGTCCACCATGCGTCGCAGACGCCACGCCCCGTGGGCGGACATCGAGACGTGGTCCTCCTGCCCGGCCCCGGTCGGGATCGAATCGACGGAACAGGGATTGGCGAGGTGGCGGTTCTCGCTCACGAGGGCGGCCGCGGCGATGTCGGCGGACATCAGCCCCGAATGGGTGCCCGGGTCCGGCGAGAGGAAGGGGGAGAGGCCGAAGGACAGCTCCGGGTCCACCATGATCGCGATGCGCCGCTGCGCGATGGACCCCGTCTCGGCAACCGCCATCGCGATCTGGTCGGCGGCGAACGCGACGGGCTCGCCGTGAAAGTTGCCGCCGGAGGCGATCCGGCCGGTATCCATCAGGACGAGCGGATTGTCGGTCGCCCCGTTGGCCTCGATTCGCAGCGTGCCGGCGGCCTGCCGAAAGAGGTCGATGCAGGCGCCGAGCACCTGCGGCTGGCAGCGGATGCAGTAGGGGTCCTGCACGCGGACGTCATCGTCGCGATGGCTCTCCCGGATCTCCGATCCGGCAAGGAGCGCCCGCGCCGCTGCGGCGACCTCGCACTGGCCCCGGTGGCCGCGGAGGGCGTGGATCTCGGCAAGGAGCGGCTCGGTCGACCCCATGACCGCATCGGTCGAAAGAGCGCCGATCGCGACGGCGCTCTCGGCCGCCCGCCAGGCGTCGAAGAGGGCCGCGAGCGCGCAGGCGGTGGAGAACTGCGTTCCGTTGAGGAGGGCGAGTCCTTCCTTCGGTCCCAGGATGAGCGGCGTCAACCCGGCCGCCTCGAGCGCGGCCCGGCCGGGCAGGCGGCGCCCTTCGAACGACGCGGTTCCCTCCCCGATCATCACCGCCGCGAGATGCGCGAGCGGGGCGAGGTCGCCCGAGGCGCCGACCGACCCCTGGACCGGTATGTCCGGCAGGACGCCGCGCTCGAGCATCTCCTCGATGGAGGAGACGAGCTCCGGCCGGACCCCGGATGCGCCGCGGCCGAGGCCGAGGATCTTGAGCGTCATCATCAACCGGGCGTGCGCGTCCGGGAGACGGTCCCCCAGCCCGACGCAGTGCGACCGGACGAGGTTGCATTGCAGGGTCTCGATCTCGTCCGGCGGAACCCGGATCCGGGCGAGCTTCCCGAACCCCGTGTTCACGCCGTAGACGGGCCGGTCGCCCCCCGCGCCCTCGCGAAGACGCCCGGCAGATGCGGCGACCGCCTGCCGGGCGTCGGGATGGATGCGCGCCGCCGCGCCGGTGCGATAGACGCGCTCGAGCTGAGCGAGACCCGTCTGGCCGGGACGCAGCGTCTCGGTCACGATATGGACGTCTCGAGGCCGGTTGCGTTCATGGTCCCCTTCCGCCCTCCGGTCGGTGCGAACTGTACGCACAAGTCAGGCCGTCACGAAAGGGCCGTCGCGACCGGGTGCCCGACCTGTGACCGGCCGCCGGATGCAGGCGCCGCCTCGACCCGTGGCCGGCCGCGTGCCCCTTCCTACTGCCCGAGGGACTCACGCAGGGCCGCAAGGTGCTCCAGGGAACGCTCGAAGTCGCCCGGCTCGAGACCCGGGAGGCGGGTGCGGGAGGCGACGAGATGGGTCATCGCGAAGCGCTCGCGGTAGTCCTCGATCCGGTCTCGCACCGCCTCCGGCTCCCCGACGAGGGCCCAGTCGTCGGGCCGGACGCCGGCTCCGCGGCGGATGGCCCCGACCGGAGAGCGCGCGAGCGAGGCGGCCTGCTCGGCGAGGCGCTCCCGGGCGGCGCGAAGGCGCGCCCGGTCCCGGCTGATGAACGCGGTCCGCATGATCGGCGTCTCGGCGGGCGCCGCCGTCCCCGCCGCCGCCCACGCCTCCCGGAAGCGGGCGAAGTTCCCGGCGAGCGCGTCCATCGACTCGATCGGGGAGGCGAAGTAGGGAAGCCCGAGGCGGCCCGCCTGCTCGAGGGCCCGCGGCCCGAAGGCGGCGATCCAGATGGGCGGATGGGGGTCCTGCACCGGGCGCGGGACGAGGCGCACCGGCCGGCCGCGGGGGTCCCCGTCCTCTCGGGCCTCCTCCTCCCAATCCACCGGCTCCCCCGCCCAGGCCGTCACCATCGCGTCGAGGGCCCGTTCGAAGCGGTCCCGCTTGTCCTTCGCGGCGACGTCGAAGACATCGAAGAGGCCCGCCCGGTAGCCTCGCCCCACCCCCAGGATCACGCGCCCCGCGGACAGCCGATCGAGCACCGCCACCTCTTCGGCGGCCTGCACCGGGTGCCGGATGGGGAGGAGGTACGAGCCGGTCCCGATCCGGAGGCGTCGGGTGCGCGCGGCGACCGCGGCGAGAGGAAGGAGCGGCTGAGGGAGCGGGACGCCTTCGTCGAAGTGGAACTCGGGGAGCCAGAACGAGTCGAGCCCGAGCGCCTCCGCGCGTTCCGCCTGCCGCGCGAACTGCTCCGCGGTGCCGGGAAGGCCCATGTCCCACGCCGTCACCCCGATGTGAAGGCTCCTCCGAGCCGCTTCTTCCATGCGATTGCCCCTCCTCGGCCGGTGTCACCATAACCCGGACGGACGGCCCCCCGGAATCGACCCGGAAGCAACCCGGGATCCGTCCGGGATCGGCCCGGGTCCGGGCGCCGCCCTGTATACTCGAACCATGGCTTCCGTGACCGCTCCCGTGACCGCGCCCGCCGCACCGGAGGCGCCCGTGCAGGCCGCAGCCGCCGCCCCGAATTCGTCGCCCGACGCGCCTGTCCGAGTGGAAGTTCCCATGCCGCGCGCCCTCTTCGACCGGCTGACGGAGCACGACGACGCGCCCCGCTGCCGCTACGACGAGCGCTTCAAGATGGGGGAGTTCGTGGCCGAGCCCGGGATCTCCCATGAATCCCCGGCCGAGGAGACGCGACTTCTGTTCGGCCGGCTCACCGACGCGCTGGCAGACGCGGGACACCTTGTCCCCTGGCGGAGCGTCGGGGCGCTTCGCCTCCTGAGCGACGACGGCGCGTTCGAGCCCGACGCGAGCTTCTACCTGACCCCGGCGGCCGTACACGCGGTTCGGGCCGTCGAGGACTACCTTGACGTGAGACTGGGGTATCCGCCGCCCGACCTCGTGGTGGAGATCGACCGCAGCCGCCGGTCCCGCCACAAGCTCGCGCCCTACTTCCGGATGGGGGTCAGGGAGGCGTGGACGACGAGCCGGAAGGAGGTCGCCTGCATCTGGGTGACCGACGGCGAGTCGGAGGAAGGGTTCCGCCTCGTCCCCGAGAGCCGGGTCTGGCCCGGCATCACCCGCCACGACCTCAATCGGCTCCTCTTCCTCCGGGATTCCGTCGAGCGGGCCCGCCTCTCGCGGCTCCTCGCCCGCCGCGTCGCGGCGAGGCTGGCGGCCGGCCCGCCCCCGGAGTGACGTCGCCCGCCGCCAACGACGCCGTGTCCAAACGAGCTTCGGATTCGCGACCCGCGGCGGCCGGCAGAGGCGTGGCCGCACGACCGGCGTGGATCGCGCCCTCCCTCCTCTCCGCCGACTTCGCGCGCCTCGGCGAGGAGGTGGCGACGGTCGTCCAGGCCGGAGCCGACCTCATCCACTTCGACGTGATGGACAACCACTTCGTCCCCAACCTCACCGTGGGGCCGATGGTGTGCCGCGCCCTCGCCGCCGGCGCGGCCGGGCAGACTCCCATCGACGTGCACCTCATGGCCCGCCCGGTGGACCGCCTGATCCGGGACTTCGCGGACGCGGGCGCGGCGTGGATCTCCATCCACCCCGAGGGCACCGATCACCTCGATCGATCGCTCGCCCTCATCCGCGACCTCGGCTGCCGGGCGGGCCTCGTCCTGAGCCCCGCGACACCCCTCGACTGGCTCGACTGGACCCTCGACCGGCTCGACCTCGTCCTCGTCATGTCCGTCAACCCGGGCTTCGGAGGGCAGTCCTTCCTCCCCGGCACCTTGCCGAAGCTCCGCGCCGCCCGCGCGATCCTCGACCGCCACGAGGCGGCGGAGGGCGGGACGCCGATCCGGCTCGAGGTGGACGGAGGGGTGAAGCCCGAGAACATCGCGGAGATCGCGGCCGCCGGCGCGGACACGTTCGTCGCGGGATCGGCGGTCTTCGGTTCGGACGACTACGCCGGTACGATCACGGCGATGCGGGCCGCGGCCGAGGCGGCCCGGGGAATGGCGGCCGACGCCTGAAGCGAGCACGGGAGGACCATTCGGCGATGGACATGCAGACGGCCATCCGGACGGTCGCGGACGGCGGGGACCTCGACGGCGACGCGATGACCGCGGTCATGGGCACGATCATGACCGGCGAGGCGACGGAGTCGCAGATCGGCGGGTTCCTCATCGGACTTCGCATGAAGGGCGAGACGGTGGAGGAGCTCGCCGCCGCCGCCCGGGTCATGCGCGGCCTCGCGGCGAGCGTCCCGGTGGAGCCCGAGGGGCTGGTCGACACCGCGGGGACCGGGGGCGACGTCTCCGGCACCTTCAACATCTCCACCACCGCGGCCCTCATCGCGGCGGGGGCGGCGGTGCGCATCGCGAAGCACGGCAACCGCTCCGGCACCAGCCACTCCGGCAGCGCGGACGTGCTCCAGGCGGCCGGCGTCAACATCGACCTCACCCCGGACCAGGTGGCGGAGTGCATCGCCCGCACCGGCTTCGGGTTCATGTTCGCCCCCCACCACCACAGCGCCATGCGCCACGCGGTGGGCCCGCGGCGGGAGATGGGCGCCCGCACCATCTTCAACCTCCTCGGGCCGCTCACCAACCCGGCCGGCGCTCCGAACCAGGCGCTCGGGGTGTTCGCACCCGAGTGGACCGGGCGGATCGCCCGGGTGCTCCGCGAGCTCGGCAGCCGCCACGTCCTCGTCTACCACTCCCGGGACGGTCTCGACGAGATCAGCATCGGAGCGGCCACCCGGCTCGCGGAGCTCAAGGACGGAGAAGTCCGCGAATACGAGGTGACCCCGGAGGAGTTCGGACTCGAGCGCGTCCGCTCGGACGCGGAGATGGACGCCCTCCGGGTGGACAGCCCCGAGGCGAGCGCGACGCTCATGCGCGAGGTCCTCGACGACCGGCCCGGCCCGGCCCGCGACATCGCCCTCCTCAACGCGGCGGCGGCCATCCACGTATCGGGCGCGGTGGCGAGCCTTGGCCAAGGGGTCGAGGCGGCGCGTGAGTCCGTCGCGAGCGGAGCGGCGCGCTCCGCTCTCGCCGCCCTCGTCGAGGTGTCGAACGCCCTCGCGGACCGTTCCGCCTGACCGCGCCGGCGCCATGAGCGGCCGCGGCATCCCGGACATCCTCGCCCGCATCCTCGAGCGAAAGCGCGAGGAGATCGCGGAGGGGGCGCGCGCGGTCCCGCTCGCGGAGATGCGCCGGCGGGCCGCGGACGCGCCGGCGCCTCGCGGCTTCCGGGCGGCGATCGAGGCCCGGATCGGCAAGGGCCGCCCGGCCGTCATCGCCGAGATCAAGCGCGCGTCGCCGAGCCGGGGCATCATCCGCCACGACTTCGATCCGGCCCGCATCGCGGCCGGATACGAGCGGGGCGGAGCGGCCGCCCTCTCCGTGCTCACTGACCGCGACTTCTTTCAGGGCGCCCCCGACCACCTCCGGGCGGCCCGGGCGGCGACCGCCCTCCCGGTGCTCCGCAAGGACTTCATCGTCGACCCCTGGCAGGTCCACGAGGCGCGGGCGATGGGCGCGGACTGCGTCCTCCTCATCGTCGCCGCTCTCGGCGACGAGCCGCTCCGCGCGCTCGCGGAGCTCGCCGGGGAGCTCGGACTCGACACCCTCGTCGAGGTGCACGACGAAGCGGAGCTCGATCGCGCGCTTCGGGTCCCGGCCCCCCTCATCGGCATCAACAACCGCGACCTTCGCACCTTCGAGACGAGCCTTGCGACGACCGAGCGTCTCGCGGCACGGGTCCCGGCGGACCGACGGACAGTGACCGAGAGCGGGATCGCCTCCCGCGACGACGTGGCGAGGCTCCGCGCCCGCGATGTCCACGCCTTCCTCGTGGGGGAGGCATTCATGAGCGCCCCGGACCCCGGGGAGCGACTCGCCGCCCTGTTCGGCGAGGGCGAATACGGGACCCGGGCCGAGGTCATGTCCGGGCCGACGCCGGGATGAGCCGGCTCGACAGCGCCATCCGGCGCCTCGAGGCGCAGCGGGCGTGCCTCGACCGCGCCGCGGAGCTCCTCGACGGGGTGCCCGGCCACGTGTTCGAGCTCGGGCTCGGCAACGGGCGGACCTACGACCATCTCCGCGAACGGTTCCCGAGGCGCGAGATCTTCGTGTTCGAGATGAAGATCTCCGCCCATCCGAGCTGCATCCCGGACGACGATCACCTCTTCCTCGGGGACGTGCTCGACCGGCTTCCCGCGGTGACCGAGCGCTTCCGCGGGTCCGTCGCGCTCGTGCACGCGGACATCGGCTCGGGTGTGGCGGAGGACAACCGCCGGCTCGCGGCTCGGATCTCGCCCCTGCTCCCGCCCCTGCTCGCTCCGGGGGGGCTGGTCGTCACCGACCAGGAAATGACCCTCCCCGCCGCGACTCCCGTCGACCTGCCGGAGGGGGTTGCGGCCGGCCGCTACCACATGGTCCGCGCGCCGGCCTGAATTCCGGGGAGGCCCGCCCTCCCCTTTTCGAATCCTCCCTCTCCCGGCCCTTTCAGGGGCCGAGGAGGCGGCCGAAGTCGGGCGGCGCCTCCGGAACGAGGTCGAAGGCGACGCTGATGCGGCGGGCGTCGGCCGGAAAGGGGATCGTGCGGTGATAGAACCAGGCGGGGAAGATGATGAGGAGCCCCTCCTCGGGACGGACCGCCTCCACCGGCATCGGCTTCAGGTCCGGAAAGCTGTCCTCGGGAGGGCGGCCGAACTCGATCCAGCCGCGGTGCTCGAGGTCCTCCGCGGACACGAAGTCCGGGACGTCGGGATAGTAGACGCCGCTCAGCCAGGCCGCGGGGTGGATATGCGGGATCTGATGGCCCCCGGCGTGCATGATGACCCCCCACATGCGCATCCTCGTCGCCGGCGGGCGGCTCGTGACGACAAGGTGATCGGGATCGGTCTCGGCCACCTGAGCCACGTAGCGCTCGATGCAGTCGAGGATCCGCGCCTTGAGGACCACCGCGGGGCCGCTCGGTTCGGTCACCAGCTCGCCCGAGTGATGGCCGTCGCGGGTCGCGTTGTGGGGCGGGGCCCAGGCGAGCGAGGGATGGCTCGCGACGTGCCGGGCGAGGTCGTCGTTGAAGCCCGCGAGGTCGGGATAGTCGGGCGAGGGGTCGATCCGGAAGCGGCGGGCGAGGCGCCCGATATCGGCGAGGGCCCGCGACTCCTCCTCGCGTCCGACGTGATTGAGGAGGATCGCCTTCGCGGCGAGACCGGTCGCGTCCCCGGGACGGCGCGTGAGCCAGGCGTCGCAGGCGGCGAGCGCATCCGTTCCGTCCTCGCTTCCGGCCCTCAGACGGGCCAGGGCGAGGGCGGCGTGCAGCCGGCCGAGCGCGCTGATGACCCGGGGGTGGTCCGGGGTCACGCACCCGATGGCTCGTTCGAGGGCGGGGATCGCCTCGCCGGGACGTCCGGCGCGTTCCAGGGCGGTCCCGAGATCGGACCACACGTCGACGTCGCGGGGAGCGAGCGCCGACGCCTTGCGCCACGCCTCCACCTGTTCCTCGTGCCGCCCGGCGGGGCCGAGGAGGGATGCGAGGTTCGTCCACCCCGGGAGGTAGTCGGGGGCGTGCTCCACCGCGGTGCGGTACGCGGCCTCCGCTTCGTCCGGGCGGCCGAGCTCGCGTTCAAGGTTGCCGAGGTTGTTCCAGCCGGGCGCGTGGCCCGGATCGGCCTCGGTCGCCCGGCGGTAGCTCGCCAGGGCGTCCTCGTTCCGCCCCTGCGCACGCTCGGCGTTGCCGAGCCCCACCCAGGCCGGGGCCGCCGCCGGTTGAATCTCGGCGGCGAGCCGGTAGGCCTCCTCGGCCTCCTCCGCCATCCCCCGGCGCTCCAGCATCACCGCAAGGGCGAAACGGGGCTGGAACTCGCGCGGCGCGACCGTGCAGGCGCGCCGGAAGCAGGCCTCCGCGTCGGCCGGGCGGCCGAGCTCCGCGAATGCCTGACCCGCCGCGAGCTGGACCCCGGCATCACGGGGAGCGAGCTGGTTCGCCTCCTCGATGAACCGGAGGCCGGGCTCTCGTTCGCCCATGCGGACGAGGGCGAAACCGGCGTACAGGCGAGCCGCGGGATGCCGCGGCAGGTCGCGCATGGCCGCGCTCGCCGCATCGAGGGCGTCACGCGCCCGGTTCTCGGCGAGCGCGCGCTCGGCCTCCGCGAGGCGGCGGCGCGCCCGCTCCTCCGCCTTGCGGCTCATCCGCCCGCTTCCCCGGTCCGGGGCATGGTCGAGCCGGCGCCGCCGACCCGGGACCGGGCCGGAGCGGTCAGTCGGCCGCCTCCGGGAGCGCGGACGCGACCGCCCGGCCGGGAAGGCGGTAGAACTCGTGCGCGTTGGCGCAGGTCAACCGGTGCACCTCGGCATCCGACAGCCCAGCGAACTGCTCCGCGATGTAGCGGTTCGATTCCGGCCATACCCCGTCGCCATGGGGGTAGTCCGAGCCCCACATGAGGGACTCGAGCCCCATCTCGTCGACGAGGCCCGCGCCGATCCGGTCGAACTGGAACGTCGCCCGGCACTGGCGGCGCCAGTAGTCGCTCGGCTTCATGGCGAGGCCGAGGTCGTGGAACCGGTCCTCCCACTCGAAGTCCATGCGGTCCAGGGCATAGGGGATCCAGCCGATGCCGCTCTCCCCGAACGCGACCCGCACGTTGGGATAGCGCTCGAGCACCCCGGCCCCGATGATGGCCGCGAGGATGTTGACGAGGTTCATCTGGAAGCCCGACACGACGGTGAAGAACGCGGGGCGGCGCGCCTCGGCCGGGGCGTCCTGGAGGAGGTTCGGGTCGATGGCGGGGAAGGTGTGGAAGTGCAGGGGGAGGTCGACCTCGTTCACGGCCTGCCAGAGCGGCTCCCAGCATGGGTGCCACATCGGCTCCATGTCCCACGAGCACGAGAGCTCGACGCCCCGGATCCCCATCTTCGCCACCCGCCGGAGCTCCGCGACGGCGGCGTCGATGTCGCCGTAGGGCAGGCAGGCGAGCCCGATGTGCCGGTCCGGGTAGTGGCGGCAGAAATCGCCAAGCCAGTCGTTGTAGATGCGGAACATCTCGTTCGCGGCGTCATGGTCGCGAAGCCGGGTCGCGGCCCCGAGAATGCCGTAGATGACCTCCGCGTCGACCCCGTCCCGCTCCATGTCCCGGATGCGAAGGTGCGGATCGGACACGCGCCGGATGTCCTGCCGGCCGTCGTCGTAGAGGCCCGTCTCGGCCATCCTGTCCGCCCGGTAGTGCTGGCCGGCGACGTACTTCTGGCCGGAGGGCCCGACGCCGTTCTTGAGCCCGAAGGAGACACCGTTGCGGCTGGTCCAGAAGGGGCCGTCCGGGCCGTCCGTCACGTAGGGCATGCGGTCGCGGAACTCCGTGCTCGCCTCCGAGACGAACAGCTCGGGCGGCATCCAGCAGAGGTCGATATGACAGTCGGCCGATATCCGTCGATATTCCATGTGCGGAGCCTCCTCGCGCCCGGCAATCGAATCGCCGTTCGAATGTTAGCGCCAATCGCGGCCGCGAGTGAATCGCCCGTCCGCGCGGACATTGGTCGAGACGAGCGGGGGTTTGCGGTCCCCGGGGCCAGCGGCGCACCCCGCCCGAGGCGGATTCCTTCCGGAGCGCATCGCACGATCCGCGGAAGAAGGGGCCTGCCCCCGCGCCGGCGGGCGGCCGGTCGAGCGGCTACTTCGCCGGCTTGCCGTAGACGTGCTCGACGAGGCGAAGGGCGGACACCGCCACCGGCCATCCTCCGTAGTGGGCGAGGTGGAGCATCATCTCCTCGAGCTTCTCCTTCGGGATGCCGAGGTTCCTCGCCCCGTAGAGATGGATCTTGAGCTCGTTCTCGCGGCCGAGGACGGTGAGCGCGGTGAGGGTGATCATCGAGCGCTCCTCGAGCTCGAGTCCGGGCCGGCTCCAGACGTCGCCGAAGAGGTTCTCGACCGTGGTCCGGAACATCCCGTCCGGCATCGTCCCCTGCTTCGGGGTGCGCCCGAAGAGC
>JAJECB010000187.1 GCA_022822245.1 Gammaproteobacteria bacterium | reverse complement strand
GGGGGCGGCGGGGGCCGCCCGCCCCGGGGTGGGGTCGGTGGGATCCGCCGGCGGTGGGCGGCGGCCGGGCCCCGCGCTCCCCGGCCGCGCTCGGGCGCCCCGTCTCGTTCGCGGGACGGGCCGCCCCCGCGGAGCGGGTCTGCCCGGCGGCCTCCGACTCGGCTCCGGTCCCGGGCTCGCCGCCGGTTGCCCAGTGCGGTCGGATCGCGCCCTCCACGTCCCGCGCGATCTCGGTGGTGGTCTCCAGGTTGTAGCCGGGTGGGGGCAGGATCATTCCGAACACGAGATTGCGGTTCCCCTCCGGGAGGTACTCGAGCTTGGGGAGAAAGCGCCACGTCGCGAGGCTCGCCGCGCCGCAGACGACGACCACGATGAGGAGGGCGGCGACGCGCGAACGGCCGACGAGGCCGGCGTAGCCCACGAATCCCCTGGCGAGCCCCCGGGCCGCGCCGTCCAGCCCGGGGAGGCGGAGGCGCCGGCGCCCGGTGCGCGGACTCGCGAGCAGCCGGCTCCCGAGGGCCGGGATCACGGTAACCGCCACGAGCAGCGACAGCAGGACCGCCACCGAGATCGCGACCGCGATGTCCCGGAAGAGCTGCGCGACCTCGAGCTTCAGGATCAGGATGGGAATGAACACCATCACGGTCGTCAGCGCGGAGACGAGCACCGCCCCCCAGACCTGCGACGCGCCGTCGAGGGCCGCCTTCCAGGCCGGGACCCCTTTCTCCCGGAGTCGGTAGATGTTCTCGAGCACGACGATCGCCGCGTCCACCACCATGCCCACCGCGAAGGCGAGCCCGGCGAGGGAGATGACGTTGATCGACCTTCCGAGGGCGGCCATCGCGACGAACGAGCCGACGATGGAGACCGGTATCGCGAGCACCACGGTGGTGGTCGCCCGCCACGAACGAAGGAACACGAGCAGCACGAGGGCGGCGAGCGCCCCGCCCACGTACACGTTCTGCTGCACCAGATCGAGGGCGGAGTCGATGTACACCGTCTCGTCGTAGACCTGGCGGAGAACGAGCCCGGCGTCCCGCACGGCACCGTCGCGAAGCTCGGCGGCGGCGGCCCGGAGCCCGTCCATCGTCTCGATGACGTTGGCGCCGATCTCGCGCTTGATGCTCACCGCGAGCGACGGGGCGCCGAGGTGGCGTATGCGGGCGCGCGGCTCCTGAAACGCGAAGCGCACGTCGGCGACGTCCCCGACGGTGAGTCGGGAGACGCGGCCGGTCGCCGGGTCGCGCACGGTTCGGAGCAGCACCTTGCGGACATCGTCGACCGAATCGACCGCTCCCTCGGTGCGGACCACGTACCGGCGCTTGCCCTCCTCGACCTCCCCCGCGCTCACCGAGGCGTCCGCCGCCCGCAGCCGGGCGAGGACCTCGCTCACGGTGAGGCGGAACCGGGCGAGCCGGAACGGATCGATCTCGACCCGGAGCTCGCGCCGGCTGGTGCCGTACACGTCCACCCGGCCGACCCCCGGCACGCGTTCGAGCCGCTCCTGGACCACGTCCTCGACGAACTCGCCGAAGGTGTGGATCGGCCGCTCGTGTCCGGGCTGGGCGCGGATGACCATCCAGGCGATCGAGTTGTCCTCGCTGCCCGAGGTGCGAAGCTCGGGCTCGCTCGCTTCCGCGGGGTATCCCGACACCCGGTCGAGGCGGTTCGCGACGAGCAGCAGCGCCTTGTCCATGTCCATGTCGACGTTGAACTCGAGGCTGATCCGCGCGCGGCCGTCCTGCGCCGAGCTGTCCAGGGCGGCGAGGCCCTCGAGACCCTTGAACGCCTCCTCCTGGCGGTTGACGATCTCGCGCTCGATCTCGGCCGGCGAGCCGCCTCTCCAGTTGGTGGTCACGGAGATGACGGGGCGCGCCACGTCCGGAGTGAGCTGGATGGGAATGGTGCGAAGCGCGAGCGCCCCGAACATCGTGACCATGAGGACCGCGGCGATGACCGCCCGGGGGCGGGCAATCGAGTAGCCGATGAGGTTCATGCGCGCCCGCTCAGGACCCGGATCCGGACGGGGTGCGGGCTCCGGACCGGATGCCGCCTCCGGGCCGGGATTGCGTTTCGGCCTCGGAGCGGGCGACGGGACCGGAGTCGGGCCGGGCACCGGTTGCGGCTCCCGGAACGGGCTTGAACCGGATCGCCTGCCCGGGGGTGATCCGCTCGTTTCCGCGGACGACGACGAGGTCCCCGGCGCGAAGCCCGTCCAGCACGACGAAACGGCTCCCCACCGATTCTCCGATTCGAATTGGCCGGACCTCGGCCCGGGCCGCCTGCGGCCTTCCGTTCACGACGTAGACGAGCGACTGGCCGCCGCGACTCACCACCGCGTCCTTGTGGACGGATGCCGCGGCGCCGGGCCCCGCGATGGGAACCCGCACCACGAGCGACTGGTTGGCGGCCGGCCGGCCGGCCCCGTTCCCCGTGACGAAGCGGGGCGTGAAGCGAACGGGGCGCGTGCGCGTGAGGGGGTTCTCGTCCGGGACGATCGCCCGCACCGCCGCCGTGTGCAGGCTCCCGTCGTCGAGCTCCAGGGTCACCTCGAGGCCGGGGACGAGCCCGCCGAGGCGGTCGGCCGGGACGTCGGCCTCGACTTCCAGCCGCTGGTCGTCCACCAGGGTCGCGACCGGGTCTCCGGCCTTGACGTAGCCTCCGGGAGCGGCCCCGCGGGCGGTCACCACCCCGGCGTAGGGGGCGCGGACGGTGGTGCGGGCGAGCTCGATCTCCGCCATCTCGAGCTGGACGCGGGCGCGGTCGCGCGCCGCTGCCGCTTCGCGGACCCGGCTCCGGCGGCGCACCAGCTCCTGGCGCTTGTCCTCGTAGACGGCCTTCGGAAACGCGGAAGAGCCCTTTAGCTTCTCGAGGCGTTCGAGCTCCTGGCGGACGAGGTCCACCTCCGCCTCGGCCGTCCGCACCCGGGCGGCCTCCAGGGCCTCGTCCGCCCGCTTTTGAGCGAGCCGCGCTTCCGGCAGGTCGCGGGCGAGGACGACGAGGACGTCCCCCGCCTCCACCCGGTCCCCGACCCGGACCGCGACCTCCGCGACGGGGCCGCCGATGGCGGCGGCGACCGTTCCCTGCTCGCGGGGGACCACCCGTCCGACCACCGGCATGGTCTGCGCGATGCGCTCCTCGCGAACCGCGTCCACCTCGACGAGGGCGGGGGGGCGCCCGCTCTGGGCCGCGGCCGGCGAAACGGCGAGGGCCGCGGGGCCGAGGGCGAGGACGATGGCAAGAAAGGGCCCGGCGTTGCGCATGCGATCGCCGTCCACGGGCAGGGGGGCGGGCATTCTAGCCGGAGAGCGGGCGTTCTGCTCCTCCGGCGCGCGGTGCGGGCAGGGCGGATGCGTTCTTTGACTGTTTGTGCTGCCTGACAATGAGTTGACGGCGATTCTGGACATCTCCGCCACGTTCCGCTATAGGTACTGTGAGG
>JAJECB010000011.1 GCA_022822245.1 Gammaproteobacteria bacterium | reverse complement strand
GACGAGCAGGCGCAGAGGACGCTGTTCTTCTTCGACCGCGGCTACGGCGACGAGCGTGCCGGTACGGACGAGAAGGGATTCGAGCTGATACGCGACGCTCAGCAGCGGGGCGCGCCCTACTGCGGCTTGATCACGCATACGGTACCAGTCGACGGCGAGTTCGACGCTTGGCGCTCGATGGCCGCTGAGCACGGCCTCGAGCCCAACGCCTTCGTGGTTGTTTCGAAGGGCCGTCTGAACGCAGAGCCGCCCGACTACTACGGGTTCCTGGGGATGCTGCGGGTCACGGTGTTGAGCGGCCGCTATGCCGACGTCAGGTCGATGGCGTGGGACATTTTCGAGGGGTCGGTCGAAGAGGCGAAGTCGACGATGCAGGATCTGTCGGTGGTGGACTTCGACCGGATTGTGTTCGCTTCCTCCCGGCGTGAGGGTGTCTGGGAGGCGGATACGCTGTTTCGCGTATTTGGTGTCCTGATGCGCCGGGCCGCGGGACGCCGACTGCACGCGGACGCCGCGGTCTCCGAGGCGGTGGCAACGGCCCGCCGGGTGAGCGCCATGCCGGACGGAGTACGCGGGGCGTTGGGGACGCAAGGACAGTCGACGGCGGCACTTCAGATGCAGCGCGACGAAATCTACGACACGAGCGCCGAACTGAACGCATGGCATGCACCGATAGGGCTTGGGGACATTTTCCGGGTGGACGCGGAAGACAAGAGCTACCTCCTTCTTGCACAGCCATGCGATTTGGTGGTGCGGAGTAGGGGCTTGCGTAACCGGGAGGAGGCCCGGCTCGGTCGGACGGCCGCCCTTGTTGAGATCGCGCCCGGGGACGACAAGCACGGTGCCATCTGGGGAGAGCTGCCGTTTTACGACGAACAGACGGGTGTCTCTGGCTATGCCAACTACGGGAGCGCCCACCAGGTGCTGTTGGCTGTGCTCGACCTCTGCGTGCTGCAGACGGATGGTCGGGCGGCTGTCGACGTGGAGGCAGAGTGTCCGGATCTTCTCGTCGAGGGGTGGGCGAAGAGGGCCAGGAAACTGCGGAACCGTTTTCGCACGGCGCGGGATCTGCAGCAGGAACTGGCTGCAGCTGGACTCTGTGGTGAGGTCCCATCACTCGCGTTGCCCGACGCGTCGACCACCCTGAATGTGGAAAAGAACGTGCGCGCTCGAACGGTGACGTACGGGATCCGGCGCGTGATGCGCCTGCGTCAGCCGTGGTCGGCAGCTCTGCTTACGGAGTTTGCCCAATACCAGGCGCGCGCAGCGTTTGAGCATTACTTCGGCTACCGCGTGGACACGACGTAGGGCAGCGGCCGCGAGGCAAGTCGAGCAAGTTGCGCGGGCTGTCTCCGAGCGCCCTGATTCCCTCGAAGATGGCGTCCGCCCATTTCGCTGCCGTGTTGTCTGTGTCGATCAGGACTGCGAGCCGCAGGTCGTCGTTCCATCCGTGCCTTCGGTGATTCGCGTACGGACAAGGGAGGGGATACACGTATCTCTCGAAAGTCCGTCTCCAGACGCGAGCCTCCCGGTCCGGGTCGGACCACTGCACGCGACGCAGCTCGGATGTTCGTGCCCCCGCATCACGGCCGTGTTTCCCGCCCGCGAGCGGGATCATCCTCGGGCTCCGAAGCCCTCATCGGATTATCCGGGATTCGCTTCAGGTGAAGTGAGCATGATGTTTCCGCCCATGACGAGACCGTTCACGACGCGAGCCCCAGAGCGGCGGCCAACTGCGCGAAGGGTGCTCTCCAGTCTTCGGGACCCTCGAACTGAATGACCTCGAAGCCGAGGTCCTCCAGCGGATGGAGGGCCGGACGGTCGGTCTCGTCGACGAGTGCCGCGACGTAGTGCTTGCGCCAGACGCAACGTACGGACCGCTCACCTGCCACGAGTGGCTTCTGGTCCGGTGCGGGGATTCCGCGCCGCCCTGCTTCCTCGCGCCACTGGTCCGCGACCGACACAGGCGACAGCGTGGCGGTACCCTTGATTTCACCGACGAGACCACCGTCGATCGTGCCGTCAATGGTCACTGGCGGCGGTCCTGCCGCCCGCCGCACCGTGTGCGCACACGCCAACCGCAACAACATCACGCGAGCATCCTCGTCGCGGCGATCGAGGATCTCGTGGTCGGGCTGGTTGTAATACGACATGAGGCAGCGATAGCAGGCGGCGACGCAGGCCGTGTCCGGCTGATCCGCGAGCTTCGACGGAGACTCGGGCAGTGAACCGTCGCCGACGTCGAGGTGCATGATGTGCAGCGCCGTTCGTGCGACGTCGGCGAGAGCCTTCTCCTGGCTCACGAGCCGCGTGAGAACGCCGGCGCCGCCTTCGGTGGCCTCGTAGAGCAGGAAGCCGTTGCGCACGTCGCGCGTGGGCATCGGCTCGGCGAGCATCTCGCCTTCCTCCAACTGGAACACCGCCTCGATGCCGCGAAGAATCGCATGCTGCACGGTGGCCAGCGTGACCTCCGAGAAAGAGTCGCCGACGGGCTGGAAGAGCAACGCATTCTTGCGGTCCTGAACGCAGGGAACAATCCACTGCCGCGGCGAGGCGGTTGGATCGAATGCGCGTTCATCTTCGTCTTCGTCCTCGCTCCTGGCCCAGTACCCGGACACCGGATCGATACGGAAGCCGAGGACCTTCTTGTCGGCTCTGCGCCGCAGCCCCTTGTTGAGGCGGGTGATCGTCGCCCCGGTGCCGTATGCCATGCGCACGATCTCGCCGTC
>JAJECB010000408.1 GCA_022822245.1 Gammaproteobacteria bacterium | reverse complement strand
TGACGAGCCCGTCGAGGCGCCCGAACTCGTCCATCGCGGCCGCGACGAGGCGGCGGCAGTCGGCGTCGTCCGCGACGTCCGCCCGCACCGCGATCGCCCCCGTCCCGCGCTCCCGGCACTCCTTCGCCACCGCCGCCGCCGCGTCCGCCGAGCGCGCGTAGTTGACGATCACGTTGCCGCCCTTCGCGGCGACGAGCCGGGCGCACGCCGCCCCGATCCCGCTCGACGAGCCGGTCACGATGACCGTCGCGCCCTCAAGGCTCATGCTGCAACCCCTCCAACCCCTCGTCCTTGTCCGTGTCCTTGTCCGCCGGCGGCCCGCCCGCCCTACGACGGCTTCCGCGGCCCTTGCGCCGCACCCCGGAAGAGGATCGAGCGAAGGACCGGGGTCGCCGCGTCGTAGACGGCGCGCGCCTCGGGGTCGAACTCCTCCCGCGGGCACGGGAGCGGGTCGAAGTGCCCGTAGCGGTCCTCTCCCCGCACGAGCGCCGCCGGGGTCCGCCCCCCGATCTGCCGGCAGTGGGTCGCGATGTAGCGGACCACGAAGCCGATCCGCGGCACGTCGGTCGGGTTGGGGTTCGACCCGTGCACGATCCGCACGTGGTGGAGCGAGAACTCGCCGGGCTCGAGCTCCAGATCCACCGCGTCCGCCTCGTCCACGTCCACCTGCACCTCCTGGCCGCGGCTGAGGAGGTTCCCGTCCGCGAACCCGTCGACGTGCTCGATCTGGCCGAGGGCATGCGTCCCCGGCACCACCCGCATGCAGCCGTTCGCCCGCCGGCTCGGGGTGAACGCGACCCACGCGGAGACGATGTCGGGCGGCTCGAGCCCCCAGTAGGTCGAGTCCTGGTGCCAGCTCACATACGAGGGGTCGTGCGGCTTCTTGCTGAAGAAGCCGGTGGACCAGACGAGGATGTCCGGCCCGAGCGCCCGCTCGACCTTGTCGAGGATCCGCGGATGCCGCGCGAGGTCGTAGAGCCAGGGCAGGAGGTAGTGCGGGTTGAACGAGAACGCGACCGCCGCGTCCTCGGGTCGCTCTTCCCGCAAGGCCTGCATGCGCTGCCAGTGGCCCTCCGCCTCCTCGGGCTCGAGCACCCGGAAGGGCGCGAGGTACCCGTCGCGCTCGTAGCGCGCGCCGAGCGCGTCCGCCGCGGCCGGCCCCGCCCCGGGCGGAACCTGCCCCTCTACCGTGGCATCCCCTGAAGTCTCGGTGGACCTTGTCTGCATCCCGTTCTTCTCCGAGTTCGACGTACCTTCCCGATTCGAGGTCCGGCCCGTTTCCGGGCTCCTCTCCTTCCCGCCTCTCCGCGAGTCACTCTCGCGGCGGACTCCATTCTCGTGCGACATACTATATTTCCTGAGCGGCCGAGATCGCCTTGAGTGCGCGGCCGGCCGGGACGATCACCGGAATGGCCGCAACACCGGGCGTCCCGCAACGATGCTGCGTATGGCGATTGGTATCTGATCGTAATACCATCGCCCCATGAACGTTCTCACCGTCAAGCTCCCGACCGAGCTCCATGCCACGCTCACGAGCGAAGCGCGAAGGCGCAACGTGACCCGGTCGTCCCTCGTGAGGGAGATCATCGAAAACGCGTTGCTCCGCGAAACGGATGCCGCGCCACCGAGCTGTGCCTCCCTTGCCGACGATCTCGTCGGCGCCGTCCGGAGCGGACGCTCCGATCTGGCGACCAACCAGCGCCTGCTCGAGGAAGCCGTCTCCCGGGACGCACGTCGCGGTGGCGCCGACCGTCGTCGTTGACACGGGTCCCGTCGTCGCGCTGCTCGACGCGGACGAGGCCCACCACGATTGGGCCCGGCGCCAGTTCGATGCGCTGGCGCCGCCCTTGCTCACCTGCGAGGCCGTGTTCTCGGAAACATCGTTCCTGCTCCAGCGTGTCGGCGCCGACCCGAGCCTTCCGGTGACGCTCGTCGAGCGTGGCGTGCTGCGGGTCGTACCCGTCCTCGACACGGGCGACGACGCGCTCGCCGTCAGCCGGCTGATTCGTCGGTACCGGGACGTCCCCATGTCGTTTGCCGATGCCTGCCTGGTGAGGCTCGTCGAACGCACGGACCGCGGATCGATCATGACCCTCGACTCGGACTTCCACATCTACCGGCAAGCACGCCGGCGCGTCATCCCCCTGCTCACACCGGCATAGGCGTAGCCCATGGCGAGGCCTGGGCGGCGGCGAGCCACGTATTGCGGCCAGGGCGTGTTCACACGAATAGGCCTGGAAACGCACCAGATTCTAATGACGCTCGGCGAAGAGCCGTGGATTGGGTGCGATAGCGTGAACACGCCGCCCTAGCCGCCCCCGAGGAGCACCCCGGGCAGCCAGAGGGCGATCTGGGGGAAGAACAGGACGAGCAGCATCGCGATGAGCTGCATGATCATGAACGGCCAGAGCGCCCGGTAGATGTGGTGCAGACCGATCTCGGGTGGGGCCACGCCTTTCAGGTAGAAGGCGGCGGGCCCGAACGGCGGCGAGAGGTACGAGATCTGCATGTTCATGCAGAAGAGGATCCCGAACCACACCGGGTTGAATCCGAGGTTGGTGATGATCGGCACGAAGATCGGCATCGTGAGGAGGAGGATGCCGACCCAGTCCATGAAGAAGCCGAGGACGATGAGGACCAGCATCATCAGCACCACGATGACGAGCGGGTCGAAGGGGAGCCCGGTCATCACCTCGTTGATGAAGCGGATCCCGCCGAGGAGGTTGTAGACCCCGATGAGGGCGGTCGCCCCGAAGGTGAGCCAGAGGAGCAGCCCGCACGCGGACATGGTCTGGCGGAGCGCGTCCCGGAGCATTCCCCAGCTCAGCTTGCCTCGGACCCACGCGGCGAGGATGGTCCCCGCGACCCCGACGGCGGCCGCCTCGCTCACCGCCGCGTTACCCGCTTTTATGATCCCGAGCACGCCGAAGGCGACCGCGAGGGGGAGGATGAGGCCCTTGAGGAGCTTCACCTTCTCCGCCATCGGGAGGTTGCGCTCGACCTCCGGGAGGGGCGGCGCGAGGGCCGGGTTCCGGATGCACCGCGCGAAGATGTACACGGTGTAGATCCCGGCGAGGAGCAGCCCCGGGATGATGACGGCGACGAAGAGGTCGCCGATCGAGACGTTCGCGGTCAGCCCGAAGAAGATGAGGACGATGCTGGGCGGAATCATGCTCCCGAGCGAGCCGCCCGCGCAGATGGTGCCGATCGCGAGGTTCCGGTCGTAGCCGAGGCGGAGCATCTGGGGCAGCGCCACGAGGCCGAGCAGGATGATCTCACCGCCGATGATCCCGGTCGTCGCGGCCATGAAGACGGCCGCGATGAGGGTCATGATCGCGACCCCGCCCGGCATCCGCCCCGCCCACACGCTCATCGCCTGGTAGAGGTCCCGGGCCACCCCGGAGCGGTCCATGATCGTCGCCATCATGAGGAACATCGGCACCGCGACGAGCACGTAGACGTTGACGAAGCCGTAGATCCGGCTCGTGATGAGCTGAAGCGCGTCCCAGCCGAAGAAGCCGAAGGTGAAGGTGACCGCGACGAGCCCGAGGGCGAACGCCATCGGCATGCCGATGATGAGCAGGAGGGCGATCGAGCCCACCATGAGGACGGTGATGAGTTCGATGCCCACGGCGTCGGGGTCCGGGTCCTGGGTCGGGTTCGGTTCGGGGGCGGGGCCGGCGGGCGGGGGGTCCGGTCCGGCTCAGCGCTCGCGGGCGCGGGTGTAGAGGTTCGCCACCGTCTGAATGGCGAGGAGGATGGCGCCCGCGAAGAACGCGGTGCGGATCACCATCGGCATCGGGAAGTCCCAGGCGCGCCCGCTCCGCTCGACGATCGCGATGGACTCCGACGCCTGGAGCCCGGTGAACCATGCGAGGGCCCAGACGTAGATGAGAGCGAGGCTCAGGGTTACGAGGTCGCACCAGCGCTGGGCGCGGCGGCTCAGGAGGTCGTAGACCACCGTGATCCGCACGTGCTCGCGCCGCTGCATGGCGTAGGCGCCGCCCAGCATGAAGGCGGTCGCGCAGAGCATGATGGTCGAGTCGTGCACCCAAACGGACGGGGCGCGGAACACCGAGTCCATGAACACCTCGTAGACCGAGATGGCGGCCGCGACGAGGAACAGCCAACAGGCCGCCTCGCCGAGCCGGCGGGACACGCGGTCGACTACGGTGGGGGTGGCCGCGGCGGCGACGCCAGCGCCGGCCGGGTCCGGGGCGCCCGGGGGGCCGCCCGAGGGGTTGGGGACTTCCACGCGCTCGGCGTTCGGGGGCGGGGTGACGACCCGGCGGCGCAGGCGCGCGCCGGGCCGTCACCGCCCGAATCAAACGGGCCGGGCAGTCGGCCGCGCGGGCCTCAGAGGAGGCCCATGCTGGTCATGAAGGCGATGTGGCTGCCGTAGACCCGCTTCGCGAGCTCGCTCTTCTCGGACCACTCGAGCCAGACCTCCTGGGCGACCGCCCGGAGCTCGCGCCGCTCCGCGCTGCCCCAGTTGATGAGGGTCGAGGGATCGCGCTTCGCGACGAAGGAGCGGTCGAGGACCGCGTTCAGCCCCAGGCTGTCGCGGTTCGCCTCACGGGCCGCGATCTCGAGGATCGCCTTGAGATCGTCCGGAAGCGAGTTCCAGATCTCGAGGTTGATCGAGAGATCGGCCATCGGCATGGAGTGGATGCCGGGGTAGATCGCGTAGGGGGCGATCTTTCCGTAGCCGAGCTCGTCGTTCATGCCGAGGGTGCCCCAGTCGGTCGCCTCGATCTTGCCGCGCTCGAGAGCGGTGTAGACCTCGGTGCCGGGCAGGGTGGAGACGCCCACCTCGAGCCGGCGGAAGATCGCGGCCCCCATGCCCTCGGGCGCCCGCATCTTGATGCCCTTGAAGTCCGCGATGCTGCGAAGCGGCTCCTTGGAGGGGATCGACTCCGCCCCCCACATGACCGGGCCGAGGTAGTAGAGCCCGTACTTGGCGTAGATCTCGCGGGCGATCTCGGCCCCGCCCCCGTGCCAGAACCACATCTCCTGCTGGTACGGGTTCTCGTAGCCGGCGTTGATGTCGGCGAGGAGGGCGAACGCGGCGTCCTTCCCGACGAAGTAGCCGGTGCCGCCGTTCATGCCGTCGATGATCTTGACCTTGACCGCGTCGAGCATCTCACCCGGCGGGACCACCGCCCCGACCGAGAGGGCCTCGATCTCGATCCGGCCGCCCGACATGGCGCCGACGTTGGCCGCGAAGCGCTCGAACGCCTTCTGGTTCGTGGTCCCGGCCTGCCAGAAGGACTGGAACTTCCAGTTGTAGTCGGCGGCTCCGGCGATGCCGGAGAGCGCGAAGAGGGCCATGAGCCCGACGAGAGCGGCGGAAAGCCGTCGAAAACCCCATGCCAGCATGGTCGTGTCTCCCAGTTTGGTGTGCGGTGTGCGGTAGGTTGCGTTGTTCGTGGCCGGGCCGGCGCGCCGGCGCCTCGGGGCGCGATGCTCGGCACGGATGGCCGTGACCGGGCTCGGAGTCTACACGGTTCCCGGGCGGCGTCATACCGCGACCGGCAACGACAGGCGGTGACGGAGAGATCAAGGGAGCGCTGAGGCTCTCGGTGGAGTCGTTTCCCGCAACCGTTCGAGGAAACGGTCGACCTCCAATTCGTCCACAAGCTGGTTGAGCCTGCATGGATCGATCCCGGGAAGAAGCCCACGACGGGCCGAGGCAACCTGGAATGGCCTATCCTGTGCCATCGGACAGCCGGCCGGCACGGCATCGGAGTTCAACGAGCGATCGGGGAGCGGACGATGAGACTTCATGATTCCGAGATCGAACGGTTCCGGGAAGACGGCTTTCTGATTCTACCGGAGCGCTTTTCGCCGAAAGAGGTCGCGGTGCTGAAGGATGAGCTGCCCCGGCTCTTCGCCGAGCGGCGCCCCGAGAACTTCCGCGAGAAGGAGAGCGACGCGGTCCGGACCGCGATGGGCCTCCACCTTCGAAGCGAGGTCTACGCACGGGTGGTGCGCGACCCCCGGCTCGTCGAGCCGGCGCGCCAGCTCTTAGGGGACGCGCTCTACGTCCAGCAGGTCAAGGTCAACGCCAAGGAGGCGTTCTCGGGGGACGTCTGGCAGTGGCACTACGACTTCGCCACCCACCACGCCGAGGACGGGGTGCCGGAGCCGCTCGCCTTGAATCTCCACATCCTCCTCGACGAGGTGAACGAGTTCAACGGCCCCCTCGTCTTCATCCGCGGCTCCCACCGACGCGGACCCGCCCCCGCGACCCTCGACACGGTGACCACCAGCTACCCCCTCTGGGTGGTGGACGACGACACGGTCGCGGGGCTCATCGCCGAGGGCGGGCTCGTCTCCGCCAAGGGTCCGCCCGGCACAATGCTCATCTTCGGCGACACCCTCGTCCACAGCTCCTCGCTCAACATGTCGCCCTGGCCTCGCACCATCTTCTCGCTCATCCTGAACCCGGTCTCGAACGCCCTCACCCGCCACCAACGCCCGGACCATCAGCACCACCGGAACCTGACCCCGGTCTCGCCCCTCCCCGGCGACGCCCTGATCGCGGCCGCCGGCCCGCTCGGGGCCGCTGCCGTGCCGGAAGGCGCGGACTCGTGAACCGGATCGTCTTCGACGAGAACCTCGCCTGGCTCGAGCGCGCCCCCCGGGAAGCCTTCTCCCTCGTCTACATCGACCCGCCGTTCAACACCGGCCGGCGCCAGGCCCGGACCCGGCTTCGCACGGTGGCCGACCGGGACGGCGACCGGGTGGGATTCCAGGGCCGGCGCTATCGAACCGAGCGCCTCGGGGAGACGGGGTTCGACGACCGTTTCGACGACTACGTCGGATTCCTCCGGGACCGCATCGAGGCGGCCCGCCCGACCTTGACCCCCGACGCGAGCCTCTTCCTCCACGTCGACTTCCGCGAGGTCCACTACTGCAAGGTGATGCTGGACGAGGTCTTCGGGCGCGAGTCGTTCATGAACGAGATCATCTGGGCCTACGACTACGGGGCGAGGTCGAAGCGCCGCTGGTCCCCCAAGCACGACAACCTCCTGTGGTACGTGAACGACCCCGCTCGCTACACCTTCAACTTCGATGAGATCGACCGGATCCCGTACATGGCGCCGGGGCTCGTCGGGCCGGAGAAGGCGGCGCGGGGGAAGACCCCGACCGACGTCTGGTGGCACACCATCGTGAGCCCCACCGGGCGGGAGAAGACCGGCTACGCGACCCAGAAGCCGCTCGGGATCCTGGAGCGCATCGTCAGGGTGCACTCGAATCCGGGTGACCGAGTGCTCGACTTCTTCGCCGGCTCGGGCTCGTTCGGGGAGGCGGCCGCGCGCCACGACCGCGACTTCGTCCTCGTCGATAACAACCCCGAGGCGGTCCGGATCATGCGGAAACGGCTCGCGGCATACGCGCCCGAGTTCGAGTGCGGAGATGGTCTCGTCGAAGAGGAGACGTTCGAACCGGCCGAGCGGCCCGAGCCGAAGGGGCCGGCTGCGCGGGTCGCGAGACCCGAGCCTACCGAACAGCTCGAGCTGGCCGAACAGCCCGGGCCAGCGGCGCCGCCCACGCGGGCCGAGCCCCCGGAGCTACTCCGACCCCTCGCGCGCGCTCCGCGCTGCGCCGAGGCGTCGCCCCACCCGACCCCGACCCGAGGAGGACCCCCGTGAACGTAGCCCAGGACCGGATCATGAACCCGATGGAGGCGCTCTTTCGCGCCGCCGCCGACATCCCCGAGGAGACCATCCACGCCGTGGAGGGTGCCGTCGAGCAGGGGGAGCTCTCCGTCAAGGTGCTGATGGTCGCCGACAACTTCGTGACGCTCTGGATCCGGCGCGGCAAGGGGCTCATCGATCCGGTGCACCAGCACGACGACCACGAGTCGGTGGCGACCCTCGTCTCGGGCCGGCTCTGGATGAAGATCGGGGACGAGGAGTTCGTCGCGGGGCCGGGAGACGTGTGGCGCCACCCGCCGGGGGTGCCCCACTACTCGGAGGCCCTCGAGGACTGCGTCCAGATCGAGATCAAGTCGCCCGCCCGCAAGACCTGGACGTAGGCGCGCTCAGCGCTTGGGCCGCGGGAAGTTCGGCCGGTCGGGGCCGTAGTGGGCGGCGAGGTAGTCGAGCACCTGGGCGCGGTCCGGCTCTTCGATGGGGTTCATCTCGTGCTCCTCGACCATCTGCTGGAAGAGTTCGTCCCAGTCTGAACGGGTGAGCCCCTGCTGGGCGACGATCCGCTCCGAGTGGCAGGGGGTGCAGTAGGCGTGGGTCTCGAACGCTCCCTCCCCCGCCACGAGGAGGCCGAGGTCGCGCGCGGTGGAGGCCGTCGCGGACGCAGCCGCCGCCGCGCCGCCCGTGCCCGCCCCCGCGTCCCCGCCGGCCCCGAGGTCGAGCGGAGCCGGCGAGTTCCGGTTGAGCCAGGCAATGAGATCGGCCCGATCGCCGGCGTCCGGG
>JAJECB010000170.1 GCA_022822245.1 Gammaproteobacteria bacterium | reverse complement strand
GCCTCGGTGACTATGCGAGCGTCGTGGCGGGACTGATTGAGACATTCGCCTCCGTCGTGCGGCAGAACGAATTGAGCGTGTATCGGGCACTGGTGACAGCAGATCGCGATGTCGTTCGGATCCGGACAGGAGAGAGCGAGGACGGAAGCGTGGCGCTCGACGAGGGCGTCGAACTCGTCCGCGGCGCCCGTGACATGTTGCTCGCGGCGGCGTGTTCCCTGGGCGAGGGCAAGGCCGTCTATCGCGCCGGAGCGAATCGCAACGCGACCGATCTCGTGGCGGGAGTGCGGCTCGGACAGACGGATCAGGGGAGCTTCGTCGTCACTCTTCTGATGCCGGTCGTGCCCCCACCGGTCGGGGTGCTGCTGCCGAGAGTGGACGAGCGAGACGCGCCCATCGAGCGGCGTCTCACACTTCGATGCATGGAGGCCCTGCGCGCCGCGCGCCTCGCTTCGGAGCGGACTGCCGCCGGCGATGAGGATGCGTTCGGGGAAGCTGTGGAGCGTGGAGTGAGCGCCAATCTGTGCGAGGCGCTGACCCGGATCCTCAGCTCGTTCCCGACGCTGGATGTGAGCGTCTCGTGGGCTCGGACCCGGCCGGTGACACAGCCACAGCGCGCCATACGTTTCGGCCGAACGGATGCTCCCCTCCTCCGGGAGGCGGCGCGCTCGCTGCGGGAGCGGGCGCCACGGCCCGATATCCGTCTGATCGGGTACGTTCGACTGCTGGCTCGTGGCGAGGGCGAAGAGGACGGTACGATCCGGCTGGCAACGTCCATCGGGGGCAGCCGGCACTCCGTCACGGCCCTCCTGGAGCGTCGAGACTATGAGCGAGCCGTTCAGGCACATAAGGATCGTGCGCCGGTCGTGTGTTCGGGGGATCTCGAACGGATGGGCCAGCGATGGCGACTGCTGAACCCGCGTGTCGAGGAGGTCATGCGGGATGATGGGCGCGATGATGCGTGAGTCCAGCCGGGGTGGCCCACCGTTACGGAGGGTCACGGAGTCGGAGGTCGAGGCCGCTGCGCTGGAGTGGTTGGCGGAGTTCGGTTGGAGCGTCGCGCATGGCCCCGACATCTCTCCGGGCGGGGCCAGTTCGGAGCGAGCCTACTATCGGGAGGTCGTCCTGGAGGGGCGGCTGCGACATGCTCTCGACCGGTTGAACCCGGATCTGCCGTCCGGGGCGCTGCACGACGCGCTCGGCAGGCTGACCCGACCGGAAGGCGCCACGCTCGAAGCTCGGAACCGCGCGCTCCACGGGATGCTGGTGGAAGGCATCACCGTTGAGTACCGGGCGCGGGGCGGCGCGATGCGCGGTGCTCAGGTCACCGTCCTCGACTACGAGAGGCCGGAGGGGAACGACTTCCTGGCCGTGAACCAGTTCACCGTGGTTGAAGGCGAGCAGGAACGCCGCCCGGACATCGTGCTCTTCGTGAACGGCCTGCCGCTGGTCCTCATCGAGCTGAAGAACCCGGCGGACGAGAAAGCCACCGTCTGGACGGCTTGGCGCCAGTTCCAGACCTACAAGGCGGAACTGTCGAACCTGTTCGCGTTCAATGTGGCCCTCGTGGCGTCCGATGGAATCGAGGCCCGGATCGGCACCCTCACCGCGGGCCGGGAGTGGTTCAAGCCGTGGCGCACGATCGGCGGTCGGACCGAGGCGGGACCGCATCAGCTCCAACTGGAAGTGCTGCTCCAGGGCGCCTGCGACCACGCGCGGCTGCTGTCGCTGGCTCGGGACTTCGTCGTGTTCGACGACGACGGCAGCGGCAAGCTGGCCAAGAAGCTGGCGGGCTACCACCAGGTCCACGCCGTCGAGGCCGCGGTCCAGGAGACCCTGCGGGCGGCTGCGCTGCGGAAGGAAGCGGATCAGGCCGCCGAGGCCCGCCGTCAGTACTCGACGGGGGCCCAAGCCGGCGGCGAGCCGGGGGACCGGCGTATCGGGGTGGTCTGGCACACGCAGGGCTCCGGGAAGAGCCTCACGATGGCGTTCTATGCCGGCCGGATCATCCGCGAGCCTGCCATGGAGAACCCGACGCTGGTCGTGCTCACCGACCGGAACGACCTCGACGATCAGCTCTTCGGCACCTTCTCGCGCTGTCAGGATCTTCTGCGTCAGCCCCCGGTCCAGGCCGCCAATCGAGCCGATCTGCGAGCCCGGCTGAATGTCCGGCAGGGCGGTGTGGTCTTCACCACGATCCAGAAGTTCTTTCCCGAGACGAAGGGGGATCGCCACCCGGTGCTGTCGCGGCGCCGGAACATCGTCGTGATCGCGGACGAAGCGCACCGCAGCCAGTACGACTTCATTGATGGCTACGCCCGCCACATGCGGGACGCGCTTCCCCGCGCCTCGTTCCTCGGCTTCACCGGCACTCCGATCGAGCTGGCGGACGCGAGCACGCGGGCCGTGTTCGGCGACACGATCAGCATCTACGACATCGAGCGATCTGTCGAGGACGGGGCCACGGTCCCGATCTACTACGAGAGCCGGCTCGCGAAGCTGACTCTGGACGAGGCCGAGCGACCGCGGATCGATCCGGATTTCGAGGAGGTGACCGAGGGCGAGGAGGACACCCGCAGGGAGAACCTGAAGCGGAAGTGGGCTCAGCTCGAAGCCGTCGTGGGCGCGGCTCCGCGTCTGAGGCTGGTCGCGGAGGACATCGTCGCGCACTTCGAGGAGCGCCTCAAGGTTCTGGAGGGCAAGGCGATGGTGGTGTGCATGAGCCGTCGCATCTGCGTGGCCCTCTACCGGCGGCTGACAGGGCTTCGTCCAGACTGGCATGGTGGGGACGACGACCACGGCCGCGTCAAGGTCGTGATGACCGGGAGCGCCTCGGATCCACCGGACTGGCAACCCCACATCCGGAACAAGACTCGGCGCGAGAAGCTGGCGACGCGGTTCCGCGATCCCGAGGATCCGTTCCAGATCGTCATCGTGCGCGACATGTGGCTGGCCGGGTTCGACGCGCCGAGTCTTCACACGATGTACGTGGACAAGCCGATGCGGGCCCACGGCCTGATGCAGGCGATCGCTCGGGTCAACCGGGTCTTCCGGGACAAGCCGGGCGGCCTCGTCGTGGACTACCTCGGGATCGCGTCCGAACTGAAGCAGGCGCTCGCGACCTACACGGAGGGCGGGGGTCAGGGTCGAACGACGGTGGACCAGTCCGAGGCCGTCGCGGTGATGCTCGAGAAGTACGAGATCTGCTGCGCCCTGTTCCACGGCTTCGACCGCTTTCCATGGACCGATGGAACACCAACCGAACGGCTCCGCCTGCTGCCCGCCGCGCAGGAGCACATCCTCGCGCAGAAGAACGGCAAGACCCGATTCCTCCGGGCCGTGCGCGAGCTCAGTCAGGCCTTCGCGCTCGCGGTCCCCCACGAGGAGACGGTCCGGATCCGTGACGATGTGGCCTTCTTCCAGGCGGTTCAAGGCGCACTCGCCAAGCGCGCGCCCGGGACCGCCCGCCCCGCGGAGGAGCTCGACCACGCCATTCGCCAGATCGTCTCGCGCTCGGTGTCGTCCGAAGGAGTGGTGGACATCTTCGCTGCGGCTGGGCTCGACAAGCCGGACATCTCCGTCCTCTCCGAGGAGTTCCTCGCCGAAGTGCGCGGCATGGAACACCGAAACGTAGCCGTCGAGTTACTGCGCAAGCTCCTCGAAGGAGAGGTCGCAGCGCGCCGGCGTCACAACGTCGTCCAGGCCCGCTCCTTCGCCGAGATGCTCGAAGCGACGATCCGCCGCTACGGGAACCGGGCGCTCGAGGCAGCGCAGGTCATCGAGGAGCTCATCGAGCTCGCCCGCGAAGTCCGCGAAGCCGGCGCTCGCGGCGAGGCGCTGGGGCTCTCCGAGGAGGAGCTCGCGTTCTACGACGCACTCGCAGCGAAGGACGGCCCCGACCAGGTTCTCGACGACGACACGCTCCGCACGATCGCCCGCGAACTCCTCGCGACGGTCCGCGCCAACGTCCGGATCGACTGGACCCTTCGCGAGAACGTGCGCGCCCACATCCGACGCCTCGTCAAGCGGATCCTTCGCAAGCACGGCTACCCACGCGACCGTCTGAACGAGGTCACCCGAACGGTGCTCGAGCAGGCCGAGGCATTCTCCGACCGCTGGGCCGCGTAGGAGGGCTCCGGGGTCATCCTTCCACGGCTCGGGCCGCAACGCATGCCTAGCAGCAATTCTCACCGAGAGTCTCTTCGAACATCTCGCGCGGGATCTTCACTTGGTCTCTGTTCGGCCGATCGAGCAGCCACTCCCAGAATTCTGGTACACGGGCGAGAGGATAATAGTCCCGATTGGCATCAATGAGGACGTTGGCGTCGAGCAGGTAGAGCACGATCCGCCGTTACGTCTGTCGGGGGGTACTCGGGCGAACCATCTCGCCGACGTGTGAAGGTTTGACTCCGAGGATCCTGGCCGCCTTGGTGGTGGACAAGGCGCGCGAATCCAGCATTCGGCGGGTGAAGTCGAGCAGTCGCGGTCCTGCCCGGTGCCGTCGCACAACATAGTAGGTCGGACCACCATCGGAGTCTCGATTCTTCGCCCGCTGCCGATCTCGGGCTTGCCGCCAATGCTCCCGGTATCGCGCTCGCAGTCGCCGGAAAGTCGCCCGATCGATGCGGTCAGCGCACAACAGACGGTAGGCGACCATGGTCCGGCTGAGATTTCGCTCGCGAGAGAACCGTGCGATGCAGCTCTGCTGTTCATCGGTGTCGGCCCCCAACGGGATGGCAATCTGATCGAGAACACTCGACGGAAGCAGCCACTCCGACGCGACATCGTTGCACAACCTCTCGATGCCTCTCGCGGCAAAGGTGCCGCCGAAGCCCGATCGACCGAGCAGGAGATGGGTCATTTCGTGCAGGAGGGTGAACGACCACGCAGGCTTGGAGTCATTGGAATTGATGATGACGAATGGGGCCATGTCGTCGGCGAGAGCGAACCCGCGGAAGACGACCACATCCAGGGCCGTATGGTGGCTCCCTAGGTCACCAGCGAGGAGCACGAACACGCCCGACGCCTCTGCTCTTGCCCGGAGCAGACGGAACAAGTCTTCAGCCGTCGGCTCCGCGTAGCAGCGCGCGGGGCGGAGATCCTCGCCAAACAGTCTCGCGAGCATCTTCACCGCGAGCTGCGTCAACCGCATGCGGTCCGTCCGGCGTTGAAGCAGTTCCTTCAACCCCGCATCGCCGCCGATGCGCCTCGCGAGCGCGCCAACGAACGGCAGCGGATCCGCTTCATCCTCCGCTTCCATCGCAGCCCGCACCATGCTCTGGCGACTCCGTAGCCGGCGCACTAGGGCACTCACCAGAGCATCCGTTTTCGGGGAACCGGCCCCGGGCAGCGTACGGAACTCCGGACCGCCGTCGTCGCGCCGCGGGGGACCATTCAGGTAAAAGGCAAGGAGAGGGCGCCGGTACTGGCGCGCCATCTTGACCAGCATCGGCCGGGTGGGCCTCTCGTCACCCCGTTCCAGCGCGGCGAGCCGATCCACGGCGGCTACGCCGCGGGCGCCTCGGATGCCGACCTTCGCCGCAGCCTCGTGCAGAGTCAGGCCTGCGGTCTCTCGCGCCCAGACCAGAACCTGGGAATTGACAGCCGGCATCAGGTCAGGGCAGGTTAGCACCGGAAGTGGTAGGTCTCGGGATGGTCGAGGGGCGTCCGGCGTGGATGGTCGGGTGGGGGCCGCCGTCCGTCCGTCGAAGGTGCGCTCCGGCGCCGCCTCGACACCCGACCTCGCGGTATAACCGCGGTCTGAGGGAGCCATGAAGACCACCGTTTCGCTTCCGGACGATCTGTTCGCCCGCGCCGACGAATCCGCCCGCCGACAGGGGATCTCGCGGAGCCGACTCTATGCGAAGGCTCTCTCCGAGTATCTGGGCCGGCGGCGCGCAGCGGAGGTCACCGCCAGGCTGAACGAGGTGCTGCCGGACGAGCCGGAAGGGCTGGATCCCGCCCTCGCGATGGCCCAGTCCGAGGCCATCGGACGAGAGGAATGGTGATGCGCCGCGGCGAGATCTGGTGGGCTGATCTGCCTGCGCCGCGCGGGTCGGAGCCGGGATTCCGCCGACCGGCGCTTGTCGTCCAATCCGATGCCTTCACCGCCAGCCGCCTTCGGACCGTGCTGGCTGTGGTACTCACATCGAACATTCGGCTGGCCGAAAGTCCCGGCAACGTCCTGCTCCCCGCTGGTGAAACCGGGCTCCCGAGAGACTCGGTCGCCAACGTGACGCAAGTGGTCACGGTGGACGAGAGCCGACTCGCGGATCGGGCGGGATCGGTTTCCGGGCGCTTCATGTCCCGCGTCGAGAAGGGCCTTCGGCTGGTGCTGGATCTGTGACCGCTACCTTGGCCGCCGGCAGCTCCGGCGGTTCCTTGCGGCGCTGCGACCCGATCGTCCACCATGGGGACCGCCCGAGTCGCCCGGGCGTCCACCGTTCCAGAAGAGGACTGCCGCCGATGCACATCCCCGCCGCCGCCATCTTGGCCATCGCAGCGCCAGCCGCGCTGCTGGCTTCCCTTGCCTCCGCCCGGCAGCACGAATATCCGGACCCCTTCCCGGGTGGCTACCCGTCCCCGGCCGGAGTGAGCGGCGCGGGCCGCATGTACATGGAGGGCTACTTCCCGCCGCCCGTAACCGCTTCGCCCACCTATCCGGCGTGGTCCCCCGACGGCGACTCCATCGCCTTCGCTTCCCGGGGTCGCATCTGGGTCGTTCCGGCCGCGGGCGGCACGGCCCGACAGGTCACGGGCGGCGCCGGCTACCACTCCCAGCCCAGTTGGTCTCCCGACGGGAGCCAGATCGCCTACGCGGCCGACCTCGATCGCAACTTCGACATCTTCGTGGTCGAGATCGCGACCGGAGCCTCGCGCCGCCTGACCGAGAGCCCGTTCCTCGACCTGCGGCCACGCTGGTCGCCGGACGGGTCCGCCATCCTCTTCACGACCGAGCGGGACGGCACCTTCGATCTGTGGGTCCATGACCTCGAGGCCGGCGCGGCCGAACCGGTCATCGCGGATCCGGATGCGAACGACATGGCGGGCGACTGGATCGGCGACACCGGCGACATCGTGTTCGTCTCGAGGCGAGGCGAAGCGGCTCTCGGCTCGGGTTCGCTCTGGCGGTATCGCGCCGCGGAAGGGACGGTGGAACTCCTGATCCGCATCGAGACGAACTACCAGGCGGCGCCCGTCGTGGCTCGGCACGGCGGGATCGTCGCCTACATCACCGACGCCTCGGGCAACAACGATCTCTACGCCGTGCCCAGCGAGAAGTCACCGCGCGGGATCCAGCCCGTGCGCCTCACCCACACCCGCACCGACGAGTATTTCCCCTCGTGGTCCCCCGACGGCGAGCGCCTGGTGTACGCGCGGAACGGCGGCGCCGGGAACCAGCCGCGCACGGCCGACAGCGGAATGGGGTTCGGGCTCTACACGGTCACGCGAGGGGGCGGGGCGCCCCGGCCGGTGCGGATCGAAGGCTACGCCTGGTCGGAGCCGACCGGCCAGCTCCACGTCCGGGTCAGCGATGCGGACGGCGAACTCCTCCCGTCACGCATCTACCTGACCGGATCCGACGGGCGCGCCCACTTCCCGCAGGGAAGTTACCCCCGGGTCGTCAGCGTAACCGAGGACTACTACTTCCACAGCGACGGCAGCTTTTCCGTGACCCTCCCGGCGGGAGACGCGACCGTGGAGGCGTGGCGCGGCTTCGAGTATCAGCCGGCATCACGCACCGCGAACATCCGCGCCGGGGAGCACACGACGGTCGAACTCCGGCTCGAACGCTGGACCGACATGGCCGCCGCGGGCTGGTACTCGGGCGACAACCACATCCATCCGAACTACGGCGGCCACTACTTCATCACGCCCGAAGACTTGCGGAACAAGGCCCACGCCGAGGATCTCAACGTGGCGAACGGCATGATCGCCAACTACTGGGGCAACAGCCGGGTCGAGGACCTGGAGCACTTCCTCGGCCACCCGCACCCGCACACCGGCCCGCGCACCATCGTGTACTACAACGAGGAGTACCGGCCGAGCTACTTCGCGCACCTTTCTCTACTGAACCTGATCGAGCTGATCACGCCGTTCTACATCGGTTCCGTGGGAACCGCTCACCACGCGCTCTACCCGGACAACGCCTCGGTGCTTCGCCGTGTCCATGAACAGGGCGGCATCGGTGGCTACGTCCATCCCTTCGGGATCGGGCATCGCGACCCGGACGCGGCGGGAGCGGGCTCCGCGCGCGAACTGCCGGTGGATGCAATCCTGGGCCTTGCAGACTTCGTGGACGTGGCCTGTATCTGGAGCGACGAACTCGGGACGGCCGAAGTGTGGTACCGGCTCCTCAACACCGGCTCGCGCATCCCCGCGACCGCGGGAACGGACGCCATGACCGACATCTGGCGGCACCCGGCGGTCGGGACGACGCGCACCTACGTCTTCACCGGCGAGGATCACGTCCACTACGACGCCTGGGCGGATGCGATGGCGGCGGGCCGCGCGTTCGTGACCAGCGGACCGATCATGACCCTGGACGTTTCCGGCAAGGGCATGGGTCAGGAGCTGGAGGTCACCCGCGGCGAGCGGCTCACCGTTCGGGCGACGGCGGAGTCGCTGTTCGCGATGGACGCCCTCGAGATCGTTCACAACGGCCGCATCGTGCACCGGACCGACGCCAGCGGCGAGCGGAAATCGGTGGCGGCCGAGATCGAGATTCCGGCTGCGAGGAGCGGGTGGATCGCGGCGCGGGTTCTGGGACCGCCGCAGCACGGCGCGATGGACAGCTACCTGTTCGCGCACACGAATCCCGTCTTTGTGATCGCGGACGGGGGACCGATCCGGTCGCCGGATGACGCGGCGTTCTTCGTGCGATGGATCGACCAGGTTCTCGACGAGCTGCGCGCGATGGATCGCTGGGACGATCCAGCGCAGAAGGCCGAGGTGCTGGCCACCTTCGAGGAGGGGCGGCGCCTCTACCAGGCGCAGGTGGACGCGCTCCCGGGGAGCGACGGCAGCAGATAGCGCGCCCCGGACGGTCGGGCCGCGAAGCCGGTCCCTGCAAAGGCCATCGTTGCGGTTCCGGACCCCCTGTTCGCTCGTCCCGACGGAAGTCAGCCTACCGAGAGAGGATCACCCGGCGTCGGCCCGATGCGCGGCCGCTGCTGATCCGCCCCGACTCAGGATGTGCTCGGCGAAGCTCGGAATGCCCATCTCCCAGATCCCGGGCGCGGTCTGCCACAGGACGCCGAGGTCGGTCAGCGCGGAGAAAACCCGGGGCAGCGCACCCGGGCCATTCTCTTTCTCCAGCAGCGCTTCGAGGACGCGGTCGTCAGCCCGTCCCCCGCGATCGGCGAGGAGTCGCGCGATAGGCGTCAGAGCGCGATGCACGCCGCGGGCTCTCGCCTCCTCGAAGCGCTCCGAGTAGAAGTACTCGATCTCCGGTCGCGCTGCAGAGACGCCGCCCCGAGCGAATTCGGAACGGATCGCGCCGGCGTCGGGGGGCGTCGCGTCCCAGGCAGCGCTGCCGAGGATCTGGATGAAGAACGGATAGTCCTGCGACTCCGCCGCCAGCCTTCGGGCCGCGGTGGCGGTGAACGGTCGTCCCGCCCGGCGGGCAGGTTCCTCGAGCGCGATCAGCGTTGCCTCCCGGTCCAGACGCCCCACGCGCACCGGGCGGAGCGCGCGTTCCATGAACGGACCGGACTTCCGGATGCGCCGCGGCGCGTCCGGGGTTCCGGCGGCGATGAGCGCGAACGGCAGCGCATCCATCGTGGCTTGCTGTGCTGCAGCGAAGAAGGCGCGGCCGGCTGCGGGCTCCACCGACTGCGCCTCGTCGAGGAGGATCACGAGCGGGCTCCCCGCCGCCCCGATCCACGCTCTCAGAAGCCCCCCGATGTCACGGGTCCGGGGTTCGGGGGTGGTGGAGACTCCGGACCCCGCCGCCTGGATCCCGGTGAGTTCGGCGCGGACAAGGCCGGCGTTCTCCCGGAGCCGCGCGATCAACTCCCCCCGGTCCGCGAAGCAGTCCGCCGCGAGGTTCTCCGCGCGCATTCCGCGACGGCGCGCCTCCCGCGCGAGCCGCGCGAGGAGCACCGTCTTGCCGTTGCCGCGCGGGCCGAAACAGAGCAGTCCCCGAGGGGGCCGCCCACCGGACTCCAGGACATTGAGCAGCCCTCGCCCCAGCGAGAGTTCGTGGTCGCGCCCCGCCAGCAGCGGCGGCTGCGCCCCGGCGCCGGGCCGAAACGGGTTCTCCCCGCCCCGGCGTCGGCTCATCCCCGGACCGTATCGCCCCAGACCGCGCGCCGCGCAGACGGCCCGCCGGACGGCTTCCTCAGCGATTGGATCGGCCCGCGCTCGCCTCCCCCGTCGACTCGAGCCCGTGGCGTTCGAGAAGAACGCCGATGAGCGTCTCCACCCGGGTGAGGCGCTCGCCGAGCTCGACGCGCAGGTCGGCCATCTCGCGCAGCATCTCCTCCCGGAGACCCGCGATCTCCCGGTGCAGCTCTTCCCGGAGACCCGCGATCTCCCGGTGCAGCTCCTCCCGGAGGGATCCGATGTCACCGCGGACCTCCTCGCGGAGGCTGGCGATCGCCACCTGGTTCGCGGCGATGTCGCCCTTCATGTCGAAGAGCAGACCCATGGTGATCATCCAGGTGCCCAGCATCGGCACCCACAGGGGCAGCCACAGGCGGACCACATCGCGCCAGCTGGAAGCAGGCAGCGCCGCCGGACGCTCGCGGATCATGCCCGGAGTGTAGGCAGGGCCGGCGGCCTCGGCAACCGCAGCGGCTCGGGAATTCGCGGTGGTTTCGGCCATGGAGAACCTCCTCATCCTGGCGAAGCCGGAGAGCGATGGGCTCTCCTCACTCCTCCCCTGACGAGATTCCGGCGGATTCCAACCACCCCTTCGACCCGAGTTCGTCGTCTGGTGATCCGCCGATCTCGTAAGTCATAGGTAGCGAGCCGTTTACAGGACAGACCTCAGCCCATTGGGCCCTACAGGATTTGCGCAGCCGCGCCGTGCGGCGGCTCCACTCCCCGTCGCCGGTGGAGACTCACCTTCACCCCCATCGCGTTCGCCACCGGCACCAGCTCCGCCGGTGGCCGAACATCCTGCCGGTTCACGATCAACGACTCGTCCGCCCCCGGGGCGTCGTCGTCAACCGCGCGCACGGCACCAGCCGCTCCTGGAGCGTGCTCCTGCTGCGTCGGATTCCCGCCGCACTCAGCCGCGTCCGGATCAGGTGCGCCGCGTGATGCGCCAACAGCGCGATGAACAGGTGTGCCGCGCTACGCCGGGTTGGAGGAGCTCCCGCCGCTCGACAGTTCGGCGTCCCCAGCACGCATCACCTCATCCAGGTGGGGCTGCAGGGCGCGCCGAAGCCGGAGCAGGCTGTCCGCCATCCATTCGCGAGCGGTCTCCAGTTGTTCCTCGGGGGCGGTCACGTCGAACG
>JAJECB010000316.1 GCA_022822245.1 Gammaproteobacteria bacterium | reverse complement strand
GACGGCGCGGGCGATGGTCTCGGGACGGCCGTCGTGCAGAATCCCGTCGCCGTACCGGTTCGCAAGCCAGGCGATGATCGCGATCGATTCCCAGAGGACGAACCCATCGTCGTCGATCACCGGGATCGTGCCGTTCGGGTTCATCGCCCGGAACCAGGGCTCGTCGACTTTCCCCCAAGGCTCGGCTCCCCTCGAGATGTGGCCGTCCGGGCCCATTGTCCCGCTCGCGAGGGTGAGCTCGAACTCCACCCCGACCTCGACGAAGGCCCAGAGCACCCGCTTGGTGCAGATCGAGTTCGGCCGTCCCCAGATCCTGATCATGTTCCTGCCCCGCTTTCGAATGCTGCCGTCCGGTCTTCAGAGGATACGCGCTTGAACCCCGGTCCGATCATCCGGGTTCGGTGCGGAGATTGGGGCCAGAGTGGGTTTGCGATTCGAGGAGATTGGGCGAGAGCGGGACCTCGGATCGAAAAACCTACTCTGACCCCATTTCCCCGGGAGGTTCAGGGAAGGCGTTCGACGCGGACCGGGGCGCCGGCCCGAACCGGGGCGAGGGCGCGGACGTCGCCGAGGGCGTCCGCCCAGACGTTGACCGGTGCGACGAGGCGGATTTCGTCGCCCCGCGAGGCCGGGGTCGGGCCGAACCCGATCGCGATGCTCGAGCCTTCCACCCAGAACGCGATCTCGCCCGCCTCCACCACGTCGCGGGCGTCCGGCTCGAGGGACACGGCGGCGGGTGCCGTGAAGTACACCTCGTCCCCCCACGTCCGGGCCGCCGCGTCGAACGGCAGCGCGGCGAGGACCGCGGCGGCGGTCGGAGTGTCCCGGCACTCCGCGTCCAGGGTCACGTCCCCGAGAACGAAGCGGATGCGCGCCGTCATTCTTCCCCCGTCGCGACCGGGCGTTCCGGGTCGGACGACCACTCGCTCCACGATCCGACGTAGAGCTTAGCCGGCGGGAGGCCCGCGTGGGCGAGCGCGAGCAGGTTGTGGCAGGCACTCACCCCGGAGCCGCAGTAAAACACGGTTTCCTCCGCCGGAACGCCGCCGAGGGTCCCCTCCAGGCGTTCGCGTAACGCCGCTGGGTCAAGGAACCGGCCGTCCGCTCCGAGGTTCCGGGCGAAGTGATGGTTGCAAGCCCCCGGAATGTGTCCCGCGACCCGGTCGATGGGCTCCGTTTCGCCCCGGTAGCGGGGCGGCTCCCGGCTGTCCACGAGACGCCGGGCGCTCTCGACCTCATCGATGGTCACGACCCACTCGCGCCGAGGCTCTCCCCGGAACGTCCGGGCCGGTCGGGTCTCCTCGCCGCCTCGCGTCGCCCCGCCCGCCGCGAGCCACGCCGGCCAGCCGCCGTCGAGCACCGCGGCCCTCGTGTGGCCCATGTAGCGCAGCATCCACCACAGGCGCCCCGCGATCGCCCCGCCCGCATCGTCGTAGGCGACGACCTGGGTGCCTGCATCGATCCCGAGCGCCCCGAAGCGTGCGCGCAGGGTGTCGGGGTCGGGTAGCGGATGGCGCCCCCGGTCGGTCACCGGCTCGCTGCTCAGCACTCGCTCCGCGTGTGCGAAGACCGCCCCCGAGACGTGGGCTTCGTGGTAGGCGGCCTCGCCGAAGTCGTGGTCGGTGAGCCGGTGACGGCAGTCGACGATCACCCAGTCGGAGTCCTCGAGGTGTTCGGCTACGGCAGCGACGTCGACGAGGGCGTCAGGCAACGGAGGTCACCTCTCCCCTGACGCGACCCGCGGGCGACGCCGGATCCCCATGGCGCGGCCCGCCTCGGAAGGGCGCGGCAACCCGGCATGCGCGGCGTGGATCTCGGCCCATCGAGCCAGAATCTCCTCCGGATATGGGGTCGAGCGACGCCGTCTCGCATCGATGTGGAGGCTCAGGAGCTCGTTCGTCGCCGCGAGCCAGCCCTCCTCCGCGTGGTACATGCGGTGGAAGTAGTGGGCCCGCTTGTAGTCGTAGTCGAGGAGCTGGGTGGTGATCCGGAGGGGGTCGCCCTCGAGGACCTCACGCCGGTAGGTCACCTGCGCCTCGAGGATGAACGTGGTGAATTGCCGTTCCTTCCGGTACGCCTCGTCGATTCCGATGTAGTCGAATAGCGCGTCCGTCGCATGGTCGAAGACGAGCACGTAGTAGGCGACGTTCATGTGCCCGTTCCAGTCGATGTATTCCGGGCGCACGACCTCGCGGTGCAGTTCCAGCAGTCCGTCCATGTCCATCCGCGCATGATACAGGACCCCTTCATCGGGCCGGGCGCACGGATCGTCTCCGCCGCCCTCTCGGAAGCGCGGGCAACCTGCCCGCGCGGGGTGCCATCCGGTGTGCGAGGGGGTGCCCCGCGGGCTGGAAGCCCGCGCTCCCGAGACCATTCAACCGCATGACTGCCCACTTCATCCTCGGCCCGGATCGCCCGCACGCTTTCAGCGCCCGGGTGTAGAATTGCGGCTCATGCCGCGCCCTCCTTCCGAAGCCCCGCTGCTCGGCATCGAAGACTTGGCCGGGCGTCGCGGGGACCGGCTCCTGTTCTCCGGGCTCTCGGCCGTCGCGGCGGCCGGCGAGGCGTTGCGGGTGAGCGGGCCGAACGGCTGCGGAAAGACGACCGCCCTTCGCATCGTGTGCGGGTTGCTGCGTCCCGAGGCGGGCCGGATCCGGTGGCGGGGCCGGACCGTCTCCGAACCCCCCGGCGATCCCGGGTGGCGGCGCGAGCTCGCCTTCGTCGGACACCATGAAGCGCTCAAGGACACCCTCACTCCGCTCGAGAACCTGCGCTTCGCCCGCGCGCTCCGGGGCGCGCGGGCGCCGTGCCGCCCCGAGGAGGCGCTCGAGCGGGTGGGGCTCGCCGCGGAACGCGACACCCTCACCCGCGAGCTCTCCGCGGGTCAGCGCCGCCGCGCCGCGCTCGCGCGCCTGCTCCTCGACGATGCGGTCCTCTGGGTGCTCGACGAGCCGGCCGCGGCGCTCGACCGGGAGGGGACAACCCTCGTCGAATCCCTCTGCTCGGAACACGCGTCGGCGGGCGGCGCCCTCCTCTTCACGAGCCACCAGCCGCTCGTCCTCGCCTCCGGCCGGGTACGGGAGCTCCGTCTTGGCGACGGCTGACTCCCTTGCATTCGGGGGCGGGGCGTTCGCCGCCGTGGTTCGCCGGGACGTGCGCTCCGCGCTCCGGCGTCCGGCGGAAGCGGCGACCCCGGTGGTCTTCTTCGTGGTGGTGGCGGCCGTCTTCCCCCTCGGAACGGGAGCGGGTCCGGCCACCCTCGCCGCTGTCGCCCCCGGGGCGCTCTGGATCGCGGCCCTGCTCGCCGCCCTTCTCTCGCTCGACCGCCTGTTCCGGGAGGACCTCGAGGACGGCTCCCTCGACCAGCTCCTGCTGAGCCCCCATCCGCCCGCTCTCCTCGCGGCCGGAAGGATCACCGCGCACTGGCTCCTCACCGGCCTCCCGCTGCTTGTCGCCTCGCTCCCGGTCGCGGTGCTGCTCGCCCTGCCCGCGCGTTCGCTCCCCACCCTGCTCGGCGCCCTTGCCCTGGGCACACCCGTGTTGAGCCTCGCGGGGGCGATCGGGGCCGCCCTCACCGCCGGGGTACGCGGGCGGAGCCTCCTCCTTCCCCTCATCGCCCTCCCCCTCCTCGTGCCGGTGCTCATCTTCGGCACCCTCGCGGTGCGGGCGGCCGCGATCGGGGTCTCTGCGGCGGGGCCGCTCTACTTCCTCGCCGCCCTGCTCGCGCTCGCCCTCACCCTCGCACCCTTCGCGACCGGGGCCGCGCTCGCGGTCGGCGCCGAGTAGCGGGGGTCCGCGGCCCATGCTTCAGCGATACGCGTCGCCGCGCCACTTCCACGACCTCGCGGGAAGGCTCGTCCCCTGGGTCGGCTGGCCGTGCGCGGTGCTGATGGGGGCGGGCCTGTGGAACGGCCTCGTGGTCGCACCGCCCGACTACCAGCAGGGCGAGGCGTACCGGATCATCTTCATCCACGTCCCGAGCGCGTGGCTGTCCCTGCTCGTCTACGCGGCGATGGCGGGCGCGGCGGCGGTGGGCCTCATCTGGCGGATCAAGGTCGCGGAGGCGGTGGCGGTCGCCTGCGCGCCCATCGGGGCGTCGTTCACCTTCCTCGCCCTCGTGACCGGGTCGCTCTGGGGGAAACCGATGTGGGGCGCGTGGTGGGTCTGGGACGCGCGGCTCACCTCGGAGCTCGTGCTCCTCTTCCTCTACCTCGGCATCATCGCCTTGAACGGCGCGATCCCCGACCCGCGCAAGGCCGCGCGGGCCTGCGCGATCCTCGCCATCGTCGGGCTCGTCGACCTGCCGATCATCCATTTCTCGGTGGAGTGGTGGAACACCCTCCACCAGGGGGCCACCGTGTTCCGGCGGGACGGACCCTCCATTCACCCCGCGATGCTGGTCCCTCTCCTGATGATGGTCGCCGCCTTCACCCTGTTCTTCGCGACCGTGCTGCTCCTGCGGGCGCGTTGCGAGATCCTCCACCGGGAGCGGCAGAGTCAGTGGGTCCGCGAGGTCGCGCGGTGAGCGAGTTCCTGCACATGGGCGGCTACGCCTTCTACGTGTGGACCGCGTACGGGGCAGCGTTCGTGGTGCTCGCGCTCAACCTCGCCGCGCCGATCCTCCGCCGCCGACGCCTTGTCCGCAAGCGCCGCGCGGCCGCGCCGCCGCCCGCTCCCCACACCACCGGGTCCCCGTCTCCCCCATCGCCTCGACCCCCACCTCCGCCTCCGCCGTCATGACCCCGCGGAAGCGAAGGGCGGCCCTCGTGGGGGGGATGGTCGCGGGGCTCGCGGCGGCCGCCACCCTCGCCTTCCTCGCGATCGGCGAGAACATGCTCTGGTTCTTCACCCCGAGCCAGCTCGCCGCGGAGGGCCCGCCGCCCGGGAACCGGATCCGGCTCGGCGGCATCGTGGTCGAGGGCAGCGTGCGGCGCGCGCCGGGGGAGCTCGAGGTACGCTTCGACCTCACCGACCATGCGGCGGCGGTGACGGTGGCCTACCGGGGCCTGCTCCCCGATCTCTTCCGCGAGGGGCAGGGCATCGTCGCCCTCGGCCGCATCGACTCGAAGGGAGTCCTCCAGGCCGAGGAGGTGCTCGCCAAGCACGACGAGACCTACATGCC
>JAJECB010000019.1 GCA_022822245.1 Gammaproteobacteria bacterium | reverse complement strand
CTCCGCTTTCCGCCGATGCGGTGCTCGCCGAGTTCCATCGCACCTACGCCAAGCTCTACGGACACGCGAGCGAGGACCAGCCGGTCGAGATCGTGAACGCGCGCCTCGCCGGCATCGTCCCGGCGCGGGTGCCCGAGCCGGTGGCGGAGGTGGAGGTGCCGGCCGGGAACGGGAACGGTGGAAATGGGAGCGGCGGGAGCGGCGGAGCGGCGGTAAGCGGCGCCGGAATCATCGAGCGGCGGCGGGTCTGGTTCGACGAGGGGATCGACGACGTCCCGGTCCTCGACCGCGGGTACATCCCCGTCGACGCACCGTTTCCGGGGCCGGCGATCATCGAGGAGACGGGGGCGACCACGGTGGTCTTCCCGGGCTGGAGCTGCCGGCGCGACGAGCGTGATACCCTGCATGTCGTTCGCGAGGCGCCGTCATCGTGACGGCGAGAGAACATGCGAACCACCCCCTCCTCCGGCGCCACCGCGGCGGCCGGTACGCGCGGCGAGCCCGGAGGCCCCGACCCTTCGGCATCCTGAGGCACGAAGGGAAGCAGCGCACAAGAACGCTGGGAGGAGCCGTTGCAACCGGACAATGAACTTCCGCAGACACTCGCCTACTTCATCCTGAACAAGCTTCGCTGGCGCATCATCACGGGCGACCTCCAGCCCGGCCAGCCGCTCCGGGAGATGGAGATCCAGTCCCATTACGGGAGCAGCCGGGGGCCGGTCCGGGAGAGCCTCCGGCTCCTCCTCCAGAACGGGCTCGTCGAGCACCAGCAGCGGCGCGGGTTCCGGGTGCGCGAGTACTCCCCGGAGGACATCCGCAACATCTATGCACTCCGCCGCACCCTGGAAGGGATGGTGGTGAGCGACCTCGAGGGACGCGACCTCACGGACCTCGTGCAGGTCCTCGACGGGCGCCTCCAGATCATGGAGGTCTGCTTCAAGAAAAAGGACATCGACGGCTACTTCCTGGAGAACAGCGAGTTCCACCAGGCGATCATCGACTTCACCGAGAACAAGCCGATCGCCCAGGTCCTGCACTACGTCAACGAGATCTCCCTCCCGGTGCGCTACCGCCTGATGGGGACCAGCTTCCCGACCCGCCGCTCCCTCAACTACCACTACGAGATCCGGGACCACCTCGCGAACGGCAACATCGGGGGCGCGAAGGAGCTCACCGAAGAGCACATCATGGCGAACCTCGACCGCGCGACCGACTCCGAGCGCGAGCGCGCGCGCGAAGCGGCGGGGTAGAGGCCAGGCACCGTCCCCGGCGCCCCGGACCGGGCGAGAACGTCTCTCGATCCGCCGAATCCCGGCGCGGAAGATTTTTTGTTTTTTGTTGACATGATTGTTGTGTAGACTCGACCCGAGCCGTCAGTCGGCGCGGATCGCCCTTCCTCCCGGCCGAATCGGTGAGAAGGGCGCTGCCGGGCGGGCCGCGGCCACTTGACCGAAGAATCCTCGTGAAGGAGGAACCCACATGACTCGTCATCTCCCATCCCGGGCCGCGCGGGCCGGCCGCACCCTGGCCGTCGCCGCCCTCCTCGGCACCTTCTCGTTCGTCGGGCCGGCGCAGGCCGACGAAGAGATCGTCATCGCGACCGGAGCCGACCCCTGCTTCGGCGTCTTCTACGTACCCCACGCGATCGGCGCCTTCGAGGAGGCGGGGCTCAAGACCAAGCTCGTCACCGGCGCGTCCGGATCGCGCCAGGTCCCGTTCATCCTCACCGGCGACTTTCACTTCGCCATGGGAAGCGGGGGAGCCTGCATGACCACCCACGACAAGGACCCCGACAAGGCCGGCATGTTCGCGGCCGGCGCGGGCTACCGGGGCTACGACGGCGTCGTGTCGCGCGACGACATCGCGGACCTCGAGGCCCTGAAGGGCAAGAAGGTCGGCCTCGCCCTCGGAACCGGGAGCGAAGTCTTCTTCACCACCGTCGTCGAGAAGGCAGGCCACAGCATCGACGACTACGAGGTGATTCCCGTCGAGGCGCCCGAGATGGTGGCCGCCATCGAGCGCGGCGACATCGACGCCTACGCGGCCTGGGAGCCCTGGGTCTCCCGCGGGGTCATTTCCGTCAAGGGCACCCACACGATGCTGACGAGCGAAGGCCTCTGGGAGCCGTCGAACTCGATCTGCGGCAACAAGCAGTGGGCGGCCGCGAACCCCGAGAAGGCCGCGACCCTGTTCAAGGTCATGGCCGACACGGCGGCGAGGATGCAGGCGGACAAGGACTGGGCGGCGAGCGTCATCAGCGACGTGATCAAGCTCGACCCGGACCTCTCGAACTCGATCACCAAGAAGTGCACCTTCCGCACCCACCTCCACCAGCACGAAGTCGACAACATGGTCAACGACTACAACAACCTCGTGCTGCGAGAGGTGATGCCGGCGGATCCGAGCAAGGACTGGTGGCGGAGCTTCCTCTACGACGCAACCCTGAAGGCGGCCGCGCCCGAGAACGTGGACTACGAGCTGCCCGGCATGTAGCCGGCGCACGGCGCCCACGGGCGCACCGAACCGCGCCGCACCGTCCGTGCCGCCCCGGGCGGTGCGGCACGCCGGTTACCCTCCCCTGCCCTTCCCTTGGAGCTCATATCCATGACTGACAGAAGTGCCCGGATCGCTTGTTGTCGGATCACGCTGCGCTAATCGACCCACCAGGGGCCGTTGGCCTGTGGGCAGGTCGGGTCAGCCGAAGGCGTAACCCGACGCCGCGCCGATTCGGCCACAACTCCACACCGTCTGCACGTTCGTCAGCCATGGATACAGGTCCCCTTCCTTTCCCGCATCCCCACGCGGCAAGCGGCTCGCGTCCCGGCCGCCGTTCCGAGGAGTGAACCCCCGACCATGGCCACCGCCCATCCGAACCCGCTTCCCGCCGATCCGAATCCGGACGCTGCCGCGTCCGCCGCCGCCCCCCGGCCGAACGAGCCGGCGGACCTCGCCGACGACCTCCGGATGTACCGCCTCGTGCGGCGCATCCGCTCCTTCGAGGAGAGCCTCGTCACCCTCTTCGGCGACGGCAAGGTCTACGGCACCGCCCACACCTGCGTCGGGCAGGAGGGGGTGGCGGTCGGCGCCCTCTTCGACTTGACGGACGACGACTTCGTCACCGGCACCCACCGAAGCCACGGGCACTGCATCGCCAAGGGCGCGGACGTCGGGGCGATGATGGCGGAGCTCCTCGGGCGCGCGAACGGCTACTGCGGCGGCAAGGGCGGCTCGATGCACATCGCGGACCTCGACCTCAACATGCTGGGGTGCAACGGGCTCGTGAGCGCCGGCGTCCCCCACGCGGCGGGGGCGGTGATGGCGGCGGGCCTCCGGGGCGAGCGCCGGGTCGCGGTCGCGTTCCACGGGGACGGGGCGGCGAACCAGGGAATCCTCTACGAAACCCTGAATATCGCGGCGGTGTGGAAGCTGCCCATCATCGTCATCTGCGAGAACAACCAGTACGCGATGACCACCCCGTACGCCATCTCCCAGGCGGGGGAGAACATCGCGGCGCGCGCCGCGGGCTTCGGCATTCCGGCCGAGGTGGTGGACGGGATGGACGTGCACGCGGTGCGCGCGGCGGTGGGCGCGGCGATCGAGCGGGGGCGGGCCGGCGAGGGTCCCTCCTACATCGAGTGCCAGACCTACCGCTACATGGGGCACTCGCTCCGGAACGACCGCCCGGTGCGAAGCGAGGAGGAGATCGCGTCGTGGAAGGCGCGGGACCCGCTGCCGGCGCTTGCACGGCGCCTGCACGAGCACCACGGCCTCCCGGAGAGCGAGACGGCGGCCATCGACGACGAGGAGCGCGCGCGGATCGAGGCCGCCGTCGAGGCGGCCGAGGCGGCGGAGGAGCCGGGGCCGGAGATGCTGACGGCAGGGGTCTTCTGCGACGACCCGTGGGAGGAGACCCCGCCCCCGAGGACCGAGGCGGACGAGAACCGGATCCTCTCGTACGCGGGCGCCTTGAACGAGGCGCACCACCAGGCGATGGCCGCGGACGAGCGGATCCTCCTCTTCGGCGAGGACGTCGCCGAGGGCGGCGGGGTGTTCGGGGTCTCGACCGGGCTCAAGGAACGGTTCGGGGCCGAGCGGGTGCGCGACACCCCCATCTCGGAGCAGGCGATCACCGGTCTCGGGGTAGGGCTCGCGCTTGCGGACGCGCGCCCCATCGTCGAGATCCAGTTCATGGACATCCTCATCCTCGCGGCGGACCAGATCGTCAACCAGGCGGCCAAGATCCGGTACATGCTGGGCGGGCGGCCGCGGGTGCCGCTGGTGGTGCGCGCGCCCCTGGGGGCGGGAGTCAAGCTCGCCGCCCAGCACTCGCAGAGCCTCGAGACCTGGTTCATGCACATCCCGGGCCTCATCGTCGCCGCCCCGAGCACCCCCTACGACGCGAAGGGGTTGCTGCTCGCGGCGCTCCGGACCCCGAACCCGGTCGTCTTCCTGGAGCACAAGCTCCTCTACTTCCTCTCCGGCCCCGTGCCGGAGGAGGTCTACACCCTCCCCCTCGGGGTCGCGGAAGTGCGGCGCGAGGGGACCGACGTCACCGTCGTCGCGACGTCCGCGATGGTGCGAAAGGCGATGCAGGCGGCGCGGCGGCTGCGTCGCGAGGGGGTGTCGGTGGAGGTCATCGACCCGCGGACGCTGGCACCGCTCGACGTCGAGACCATCGCGGAGTCGGTGCGGAAGACGGGAAGGCTGGTGGTCGCCCACGAGGCGTGCAAGTTCGCGGGCTTCGGCGGCGAAATCGTCGCCGCGGTGACCGAGCGCGCCTTCGACGCGCTGAAAGCGCCCCCGCAGCGGGTCGGCGCCCCGTCGACCCCGGTACCCTACAACTCAGCCCTCGAGCAGCTCTTCATTCCGGGGGAGCCGCAGATCATCGAGGCCATCCGCAAGACCCTGGCGTGAGCGACGCCGGAGCGGGGGAAGGCCGGGGAAGGCGGGGGGAAGCGTGCGCGGGCGGTGAACGCCGCCCGCCACGAACGTGAGCCATGAACGAAGCCGTCCGCAAGGACCAGTCATGAACGAAGCCGTTTCCACCGCGGCCCCGGGAAGCGCGGCCGCCCACCAGTTCGAGCGCCTGGTGCACATCGCCGGGCTCGCCAAGACCTTCTTCAGCACGGACCAGCACTTCACCGCCCTCGACGGGGTCGACCTCGACCTCGCCTCGGACGACTTCTTCTGCCTGCTCGGCCCGAGCGGCTGCGGCAAGACGACGGTCCTCAACATCCTCGCGGGCTTCGAGGAGCCGACGGACGGGACGGTCGAGTTCGAGGGGGAGCGGGTCGCGGGGCCGTCGCGCGACCGGGGGGTCGTCTTCCAGGCCGACAACTCCCTCTACGAGTGGCTGACGGCCCGGCAGAACGTCGAGTTCGGCCAGCGGATCGGCGGGGCGAGCGCGGCGGAGCGGACCCGGGTGAGCGACGAGTTCCTGAGCCTCGTCGGCCTCGCCGACCAGGGGCACAAGTACCCGCACGAGCTCTCGGGCGGGATGCGCCAGCGGGTGCAGCTCGCCCGGGTGCTCGCGAACCACCCGCGGATGCTCGTCATGGACGAGCCCTTCGCGGCCCTCGATGCCCAGAACCGCCACGTGCTCCAGGAGGAGCTTCGCCGCATCTGGCAGGAGCACAAGGTGACGGTGCTCTTCATCACCCACGACATCGAGGAGGCGCTGCTACTCGGGACCCGGATCGGGGTGATGACGGCGGGGCCGAACGCGGGGATCAAGGAGATCATCGACATCCCGCCGGAGATGAAGCGGGACCGGGTGGACCACGGGTTCGTCGAGATGTACGCCCGGATCCAGGACCTCATCGCGGACGAGACCAACAAGTCCCTCGCCGCCCAGGCGGGGCGGTCGAAGGAGGAGTCGAAGCCGCTCGGGCGGACGTCGATCGCGGCGCGCGAGCGCCACCGGCGGGCACGGCAGAGCCGGGGCGCGCAGAGCCTCGGCATCTACGCGATGTCGATCGTCGCGTTCTTCGTCATCTGGCACTTCGGGTCGCTGCTGATGGACTCGGTGCTGTTCCCGTCCCCGGTCCAGTTCCTGGTGACGTTCGCGAAGCTCCTCCTCGACGGCACCCTCATCCACGAGTCGTACGTGTCGCTCCAGCGCATCCTCTCCGGGTTCATCATCGGCTCGGTCATCGCGATCCCGCTCGGGCTGCTGATGGGGAGCTTCCGGGTGATGCGCCTCATCCTCGACCCCTACATCGAGCTCCTCCGCTTCATCCCGTCGATCGCGATGATCACGGTGGCCGTCATCTTCTTCGGGCTGGGAGAGGGGTCGCGCATCTTCCTCATCGCGTGGGTGACGGTGTTCACGGTCACCATCAACACCGCGGCGGGGGTCGCGTCGATCGAGCCCAACAAGCTCCGGGCCGCGCAGTCCCTCGGGGCGTCGAAGCACCAGCTCTTCTTCCTGGTGACGTTGCCGGCGACGGTCCCGTTCATCCTCGTCGGGGCGCGGATCGCGATGGCGAACGCGTTCACGACGATCGTCGCGGCCGAGATCATCGGCGCCCACTCGGGGCTCGGGACGATGCTGTGGCAGGCGCGGCTCTACATGCTGGTCGACAACATCTACGTGGTGCTGATCACGCTGGGGATCCTCGGCCTCACCATCGACCGGCTCTTCCGGTTCCTTTCACAGCAGTTCGGGAGGCGCTATGCACCCCATATCTGACCGGGTGTTCCTGGGGGGCGCGCTGAGTGCGCCGAGGAGCGACGCGCGGATCGCGGTCCTGAATCCGTCGACCGGGGAGCCGCTCGGGCGGATCCCGGACGGGGGCGCGGCGGACGTCGAGGACGCGGTAGCGGCGGCGGCCGGGGCGGCCGCTTCCTGGGCGTCCACTCCGGCCCGGGAACGGGGCGCGGTGCTCTCCCGTCTCGCCAACCTCCTTCGCGAGAACGCCGAAGGGTTCGCGCGCCTCGACAGCCAGGACAGCGGGCGGACCCTCGCGGAGACCCGGGCCCAGGCGACGCGGAGCGCCGAGCAGCTCGACTACTGCGCGGGGGCGGCGGACAAGCTCGAGGGGCGCGTGGTGCCGCTCGGGAGCAACGTCTTCGCCGCGACCGTGCTCGAGCCGTATGGCGTGATCGGCGCGCTGACGCCGTGGAACGCACCGCTCCTTCAGATCGCCCAGAAGACCTCGCACGCGCTCGCGGCGGGGAACACGGCGGTGGTGAAGCCCTCCCCCCTCGCCTGCTTCTCCACCCTCCATTACGCAACCCTCGCCTCCGAGGCGGGCCTCCCTCCCGGCGTCCTCAACGTCGTGACGGGCGGCGCGGACACGGGGCGCGCGCTCGTCGCCGACGAGCGGGTGGACAAGGTCACCTTCACCGGCTCGACCGCGACCGGGCGCCAGATCGCGAGCGTCTGCGGCGCGCGGGGGGCGTCGGTCGCCCTTGAGCTCGGGGGCAAGTGCCCCCTCCTCGTCTTCGCCGATGCCGACCTCGACCACGCCGCTGGCGAGACGGCGCGGGCCGCGTTCGGGACGACCGGGCAGTCCTGCGTGTCGGCGGCCCGGATCCTCATCGAGGCCGCCTGCTACGACGAGTTCACGGAGCGACTGGCCGCCGCCGCGGCCGACCTCACCAGCGGCGATCCCTTCTCCCCGGACTCGGTCATGGGCCCCCTCATCTCCGCCGACGCCCGCGAGCGGGTCCACGGCCTCGTCGCCGACGCGCAAGACGCGGGCGCCCGCCTCGCCGGCGGCACCTGGCCCCAGCCTGCCCCCGACAACGGCGGCTTCTTCATGAACCCGGTGCTCCTCGCCGACGTGCCGGACGCGGCCCGCATCCGGAGCGAGGAGATCTTCGGACCCGTCACCTGCCTCGAACGCTTCGGGGACGAAGGGGAGGCAATCGCGTCCGCCAACTCCGGACCCTACGGGCTCGCGGCGGGCGCCTACACGGGGAGCGTCGCGCGGGCGCGGCGCCTCCAGCGCGGCCTCAAGGCGGGCAACGTCTGGATCAACTGCTACAAGATGCTCGACCCCGCCCTCCCCTTCGGCGGCGACAAGGCAAGCGGGATCGCGCGCGAGTGCGGCATCGACGGCGTCCTCAATTTCGTCAAGCCGAAGGCCCTCGTCGACGCGTTCCCGAGCTGATTCGAGGCCCCACCCCTTCAACCCCCACCTGACCGCCAGCCGGGCACACCGCCCACGAAGGAGAAATACCGATGACGCACACCGTACTCCTGCCGGACATCGGGGAGACCATCGACGAAGGCGTGGTGGAGGAATGGCTGGTGGAGATCGGCGACGAGGTCGAAAAGGGTGAGCCGATCCTCACCGTGGAGGTGGACAAGGCGACCCTCGAGGTCGCCGCGACCGCGGAGGGCGTCATCGCACGGAAGCTCGTCGACATCGAGCAGACAGTGCGGACCGGAGACCCCCTCGCCGAGATCGACGAGGCCGGGTAGCGACGCCGGAAGTTGTCCTTGACGAGAAGTGCCTCATTGAACGACCTGGATAGCGGCGTCGGGGCGATTCGGGCCGAAGGCGCAGAGGAGGTCGGGGGATGCCGTTGACCGAGACCGCGATCGTCACCGGCGGCGCCCGCGGCATCGGGCGGGCCTGCGCGCTTCGCCTCGCCGAGGCCGGCTACGAGGTCGCGGTCTGGGACGTCGACGAAGACTCTGCCCGCGCCACCGCCGCTGAGATCACTGCCCGCGGGGACCGCGCCACCGCAACCGCCATCGACGTAGCCGACGAAACAACGGTCGATTCGGCCGTCTCCGCCATCGAACAAACGAGCCCCGTCTCCGTCCTCGTCAACAACGCCGGCATCCTCCGCCTCACCCCCATCGACGGCCTCGACCTCGCGGACTGGGACGCGGTGATCCGCGTCAACCTCCGCGGCCCCCTCGTCTGCACCCGGGCCGTCGTGCCGGCCATGAAGCGCCGCAAGCGGGGCGCCATCGTCAACGTCGTCTCGAACGTGGTCGCCGCCGCCCGCCTCGAGAACGCCGCCTACGCCGCAGCCAAGGAAGGCCTCCTCGGCCTCACCAAGGTCCTCGCCATCGAGCTCGCCGCACACCGAATCCGGGTCAACGCCATCTCCCCCGGCTCGACCCGCACCGACCTCATGGACACCTACGACGACGAGATGCTGGAAGGCATCCTCCGCGGCAGCCTCGAGAAGTACCGTATCGGCATCCCCCTCGGCCGCTTCGCCGACCCCACCGACCACGCAGCCGCCGTCGCCTTCCTCGTCAGCGACGCCGCCTCCCACATCACCGGCCAGAACCTCTTCACCGACGGCGGCCAAACCCTCGCTTAACTCCCCAACCGTTCCCCAACGCGATGCTTCCCACCTGTATACTGCACCGCGCTACGCAACATTGAACACGGGGAGAGCCGATGCTGTTTTGCCGCAACGACTCAGCAACCCGATTCGGTTGTACTGCTCAACAGCCAACGCCAAACTTTGTCAGACAATAGGGAAACTCATGAACACTCTGTCGTGGCCGAGATTGCTCTGTTCACAAAGATTGTCTCGCCACTATTGCACGAGAACAAAAGCGAAATACGAAGACCCGCCAGGCCTGTCGCTAGCGCATCTCCGAAACGATATCGAACGAGATCACGACCGTCTCCTCTTCTCGACGCCTTTTCGGAGGCTCGGAGACAAGACGCAAGTATTCCCTCTTGAGAGCATAGAGAGCATTCGTACGCGTTTGACCCATTCGTACGAAGTCGCGAATCTCGCACGTTCAATCGGCACCCAATTGGTCGCCAACCATGCCCCTGACCTTCCGCCACACGCCAACCGAACGATACCGGCAGCTCTTGCCGCAGTCGGTCTCGCGCATGACCTAGGCAACCCCCCATTCGGTCACCAAGGGGAGGTTGCCATCCGGACTTGGTTTGAACGAAATAAGTCAAACGTTCTTTGTCCTCGCACGGGCAACTCTGATGAGATAAATGATGACATCCGTAAATTGACGTCACAACACAAGAACGACTTTCTCCGTTTTGAAGGAAACGCTCAAACACTCCGTTTGGTCACAAGACTTCAGGTAATAGCTGACGATTTGGGTCTAAACCTTACAGTCTGTACCCTTGCCTCGATGATGAAATACGTCGTTGCATCGGACAAAATGGACTCGGGTATCCAAGCCTGCAAGAAAAACGGCTTTTTTGCATCAGAGGAGAACGTCGTCAATCTCGTTCGAGACTATGTCGGTCTTTCAAATAACGCCCGACATCCGTTAGCTATTGTCATGGAGGCGTGTGATGACATTGCATATTCCGTTATTGACACCGAAGATGCTGTAAAAAAGGACCTGGTTTCATTTAACGATCTGCTGATGTCGCTTCGGACTCTCGGCAAAGTGAACGGCACCTTGGATCCCATAATCGAACATCTCTGTAACTACTCCGAAGAACAGCACAAGGCTATGCGAAGTCAAGATTTGCATCCAGGTGAACTGAATGACGTGGCAATGCAGTTGTTTCGGACCCGAGCGATTCATGCGTTGGTAACTGCAGTTACGAACGCGTTTACGGAGAATTATAAATCAATTATGGATGGAACTTTTTCCGAGACTCTGATTCACTAGTGTCCCAAGAATTAGTATAGCAATTTCAATTGGTTAGACGTATCGTGAGGTTCGGTCAAGCTCTCCGGAGCTGTAAGTATCTGTAATAGTGGGGTTTTTTCAAACAAGGTCA
>JAJECB010000177.1 GCA_022822245.1 Gammaproteobacteria bacterium | reverse complement strand
CGCCCGCCGCCCGCAGGCGCTCGACGCAGATGGAGTCCTCTTCCGGGATGTCGTGCTCGAGGATATTCGCGCCGAACGTCGTCCGGAGCCCCCGGGTGAAGATGTTGTCCTTGACGACCACCGGCACCCCTTCGAGCGGGCGCGCCGCCGCGCCGCCCGCGAGCCGCCGATCGACCGCGTCCGCCTCGTCGAGGGCCGCCTCGTTGAGGGTGCAGATCGCGTTCAGGGTCGGGTTGACGGCGTCCACCCGGGCGAGCGTCGCCAGGGCCACCTCGCGGGCGCTCACCGTGCGGTCCGCGACCTTCCGCGCAAGGCGCGCGGCCGAAAGGCTCGTGATGTCGTGGTCCAATGCTTCGTTCCTCAGGATGCTCGTCACGATTCCGACGGCGGCCGGAATGCGCTGTGGTCCATGGTGATGATCCGCCGCGCGAACCGCCATTCGCCTCCCCGGCGGACGATGGTGTCGTCGTAGGCCCCGATGTCGTTCAGGACCGGCGCCTCCCCCGGCGCCCCGTCATAGCCGTGGAGGTAGCACCGCCCCCGCATGGTGTCGTCGCCCGCCGCCTCGAGCCAGAGGCCGCTGTTCCAGTGCCGGCGGATCCGATCCCCGCGCCGCGCCTTGTCCTGCCGCTTGAACTCGCGGAGGTTCTCGCGGCCCCGGATTTCGAGCCCGATCCCGGGAAGGGAGAGCTCGCCGTCCTCGGTGAAGCACGCCGCGTAGCCGTCGGCGTCGCCGGTGTCGCTGCACCAGTTGTAGCGCGCATAGAGGTTCTGGATCGCGGTGTAGGCATCGGCGGAAACCGAGTCCGCGCCCGAGCCGTCCCCTGAATTCGTCATCGAAGTCTCCCCCCGTTCCTGTTCGTGTTCCGTCGGGCCGCCCCGCGCGCCGCTCAATACCGCCCGCCGCCGAGGTAGCTCCGGAGGATGTCCGGGTTGTCGGCGAGATCGGACCCGGGGGTCGAAAACTCGATCTCCCCGTTCACCAGCACGTAGGCGAGCTTCGAGACCGCCGCCGCCACCCCCACGTTCTGCTCGACGAGGAGGATGGTCATCCCGCGCTCGTGCAGCCGCCGGATCGCGACCACCATCTGGCGGACCATGAGGGGCGAGAGCCCGTGCGAGGGCTCGTCCATGAGGAGCAGCCGCGGCCGGGCCATGAGGGCGCGCCCGATGGCGAGCATCTGCTGCTCGCCGCCGGAGAGGCTTGCGGCGAAGCCGCGGCGGCGCTCCTTCAGCACCGGGAACATGTCGAACACCTCGTCCATGTCCGCCGCGATCGCCTCCCGGTCGCTCCGCGGCCGCGTGATCGCCCCGAGCGCGAGGTTGTCCTCGACGCTCATGCCGGGCCACACGAACCGCCCCTGCGGCACCTGCACCATCCCCGCCTTGACGATCGCCTGGGGGTGCCATCCCTTCATCACGTTCCCGTCGACGGTGATCGTTCCCGCGCGCGGGGTGAGGAGCCCGCTCAGGGTATTGAGGATCGTGGTCTTGCCCGCGCCGTTCCCGCCGAGGAGGGCCACCACGTCGTTCTCCGGGACCTCGAAGGTCACGTCGCGGATCACCTCGGTGACGTCGTACCAGACGCTGAGATGTTCAACCTTGAGCATCGGGCTTCGCTTCGAGCCTGAACAAGTCGTACCGGACGCCGGGACGTTCAACTCTGGGCATCGGGTTCCGCTCCGGAACGGATCGGGCCGTACCCGTACCGGACACCCATGCGCGCGACCTCAATCATCGAGGTCCGCTCCGAGATACGCCTCCGCGACCTCCGCGTCGGCCATGACCTCCTCGGCCGTCCCGTCCGCGATCCTGCGCCCCCCGTTGAGCACCGTGATCCGGTCGCAGACCCCCATGACGAGGCGGATCACGTGCTCGATCATCACGATGGTGACCCCGCGCTCGCGCCGGATCCGCCGGAGCAGCTCGTCCACCTCGGCGACCCGGGTCAGGCTGAGGCCCACCGCGGGCTCGTCGAGGAGCAGCACCTCGGGCTCGCTCACCAGCGCGCGCGCGATCTCGACCAGCCGCTGCTGGCCGAAGGAGAGTGCGGTCGCCTCCTCGTCGGCGAAGTCGATCATGCGCACGAACTCGAGCACCTCGCGTGCGCGCCGGGCCGCCTCCGCCTCCTCGCGGAGCACGCGCCGGAAGCTGAACGCGGCCGCGAACGGGCTCGCCCGCATCTTTCCGTGGAGCCCCGTCATGACGTTCTCGAGGACCGTCATGCCCTTGAAGAGCTTCGTGGTCTGGAAGGTGCGTCCGATGCCGCGGTCCGCGATCTGGCTCGTCTTGAGCCCGTTGATGGACTCGCCGTCCAGCCACACCGTCCCGGAGTCGGGCGCGTCGATGCCGCAGATCACGTTGAGAAGCGTCGTCTTCCCCGCCCCGTTGGGACCGATGATGCCCCGGATCTCCCCCGGCTCCACCTCGATCCCCACCGAGTCGAGGGCGCGGAGACCGCCGAACGAGATCGAGATGTCGCTCGCCCGGAGCTTGCTCACTCCCGGATCTCCGTTTCGCGGTTCGATGCCTCGGCCGCGCTCGCCCTAAGCTCGCTCACTTGCGCTTCTCCGCCGCGCCGCGCGATGCCCCGGTCGCGTTCGCCCGAAGCTTGCTCACGTGCGGTCCTCCGCCGTGCGCGGCCCGCGGCCGGACGCCGATCCTCCGCACCGGAAGCCGCCGTCTCACTTGTCGTGCTCCGTGCGGCGAAGCGGCTCCTTCCATCCCGGCACGTAGCGCTTGAGGAGCGAGACGGCGCCCCCCGGGATGACGAGCACGGTGAACAGGATGAGGCCCCCGAAGGCGATCTCCTGGAGGTGCCGGAACGCCCGCAGCACCTCCTGGAGGTACACCAGACCCACCGCGCCGAGGACCCCGCCCCAGATCGAGCCGAGACCGCCGACGATCACCATGCAGAAGTGGACGATCACCTGGAAGAGGTCGAACGATTCCGGGGTCACGATGCCGAGCATCCCCGCGAAGAGCCCGCCCGCGGCCCCCGCGTACATCGCGCTCACCGCGTAGGCGATGGTCTTGTAGCGGGTGATGTCGATCCCGAGCGACTCCGCGGCCACCTCGCTCTCGCGGATCGCAACCCACGCGCGCCCCACCCGCGAGCGCAGCAGGTTCCACCCGAGCGGAATGCCCGCGAGCACGATGAGGTACGAGAGCACGTAGACCCCGATGTCGGGCCGCGCGGTGAAGGGCTCGAAGTCGAGAGGCGGTACGCGGAACCCGGCCCCGCCGTAGGTGACCGAGTTCCAGTGCATGAACACCCACAGGGTCGCCTGGGCGAAGGCGACGGTGGCGAGCGCGAGGTAGAGCCCCCGGAGCCGGAGCGCGGGCATTGCCACCGCGACCCCGGTCACCGTCGCAAGCACCACCCCCGCGACGAGGGCGAGCCCGTAGTGGAGGTCGAACTCGAGCTTGAGGAGCCCCGTCGTGTACGCCCCGACCCCGAACAGGGCCGCGTGGGCGAAGGCAAGCTGGCCCGCGTAGCCGAGCAGCATGTTGAGCCCGACCGAGAGCAGGATGTACATGAGGGCGAGGTTGCCGATGAAGATGACGTAGGGGTTCGCGACGAACGGGAGCACCGCGAAGAAGACGAGGCCGGCCGCCACCACGTTCCGGCGCGAGAAGATCCGCAGCATCGTCGGCGCGCGCCTCGCCTCAGGTCTCGCGGAGCTTGCGGATGCCGAAGAGGCCCGCCGGCCGGAACACGAGCACCACGATGATGATGATGAACGCGGAGACCTCCTGGAGGCCGGTGTGGATGTACCCCCCGGCGAGCGATTCGATGATGCCGACGAGGAACCCCCCGATGATCGCCCCCGGCATGCTCCCGAGCCCGCCGAGCACGGTGGCCGCGAACGCCCGCAGGAGGAGGTTGAAGCCGACGTCCGGCGAGAGGAGGGTGAGGGGGGCCATCAGCACCGCGGCCGCGCTCGCGATGCACGCCCCCGTCCCCCAGGTCATGGTGTAGACCCGCTCGACCCGGATCCCGGAGAGGAACGCGGCCGTCGCGTTCTCCGCCGTCGCCTGCATCATCTTCCCCCAGCGGGTGCGCCGGAAGAAGATGGTGAAGACGACCACGAAGAAGAACGCGCCCCCGAGCACGAGGAGCTGCTGCGGGAACACCATGATCCCGCCGATCGGGATGGGGGTGGGGTCCACCGCGGCGGGGAACGCGACGTAGTCGCCCCCTTCCCGCGCCCCCCAGAAGAAGCGGGCGACCCCCTTGATGAGGAACGAGAAGCCGACCGTCGCGAGGACCATCGTGAGGGCGGGGGCCTTGATGAGGGGCCGGTACACGGTGCGGTCGCAAAGGACCCCGAGCGCGAACCCCCCGATGACCGCGACGATAAGGGAGAGGAAGTAGGGGGCGCCGAGGATGACGAAGAACGTGTAGGCGATGAACCCCCCGAACATGAAGAGCTCGCCGTGCGAGAAGTTGATGTGGCCGGTCGAGCGGTACACGAGCACGAGGCCGATCGCGACCATCGCGTAGAGCGCGCCGGTCGATATGCCGCTGGCGATGAGATAGGCGAACATCAGATGGCCTCGGAGCCTGTGCCGGTGGTGGGAGCGCGAGCGCTTGTGTTACCGGCCACGACGGCCGCCGCAACGGCAAACCGGATCACGCACGATTCTCGGCCCGATCTCGCGGCTTCACGGGGCCACCTCGGAGCGCAGGCTTCCGGCAGCCCGCGCGCGCCCGGAAGCCCCCGGGTTCGATGCGGGCAGGAGGCCCGCGCTCCCGGGCGGCGGCGCCCCCCGGGCGGGGGGCGGACGCCTCACGTCCAGTGCTTCCGTCGGGCGCGACGATGGCGAACCGGGCCCCTCAGCGGGTGACCGCGGTCACCCCGACCCGCTTGGTGACCCCGTCCACGAGGCCGAACCACGCCGCGTTGTTGTGGCACTGGTGGTTGGTCGGCGTGCACGTGATCGGCCCCGCGTAGGGGTCGGTCTCGACCGAGATGTCGTTCATCGCCTGGCTCACCGACTCGCGGGTGAGGTCCCGGCCGGCTTGCTTGAGCGCCTCCACCACGAACTGGCCGCTCGCGATCCCGAACATGTGGTAGATGTTGAACGTGTCGTTCGGGAACGCGGCTTCCACCTTGGCCTTCCACTCGGCCATGGCCGGATCGTCCGCGGTGTACCCGATGGTGGAGACGGCGTGGAGCTTGTCCGCCGCCCCGGGGATGCCGACGTTCGCGGCGAACACCCCGACGTCGCCCACCGTCGAGCCGCCGATAAGGAACGGCGTGTAGCCGATCTTGTACATGTCCCGGAGCATCACCGCCGCCGCCTTCGGGAACAGGATGAGGATGACGGCGTCGGCGTCCGCGGCCTGGAGGCGGAGCGCCTGCGGCGTCCCGTCGCTCGGATCGGGGGCGATCTCCTCGTCCGCCACCGGCTCGATGCCGTGGAGCTTGAACGCCTCGATGAGCGGGTCGTAGCGGCTCCGGCCCCAGTTGTCATGCTGGGCGACGATCGCGATCCGCTTCATGCCGAGGTCGATCGCGTACTGCACCTGCGCGTAGCTCTCCATCCATCCCGCGAGCATGGTGGTGAAGATCCGGGGGTGCACCGGGTCGGTGAGGGAGGAGGCGGTGGACGCGGTGATGACCCACGGAACCTCGGCGGCCTCGATCTCGGGCTTCGCGGCGAGGCTCGCGTTCGAGCAGGCGCCGCCGTGGATCATGAATACCTCGTGCTGGTGGATGAGCTTCTTGGCCGCGCCGACCGCCTCGGACGCCTGGCAGCGGTCGTCCTCGCGGACGTACTCGATCATGCGGCCGTGGATCCCGCCCGCCGCGTTGGCTTCCTTGTAGAC
>JAJECB010000500.1 GCA_022822245.1 Gammaproteobacteria bacterium | reverse complement strand
CGCGGCAGCACGCAGGTAGCGTGTCATCTCGTGGTCCCTCCTCTCGGTCTTCAGCCGCGCAGATCGGCGTGCCAGTTTCTCGCGGGATCGATCTCGGGCGCCGTCCGTCCCAGCGGCCGCGCCCGTTCCGGCGGCGCGCAGGGCAGGAACTCCCCGCTCCCCGGCTCGACCTCCAGGTTGCCGTCGTCGATCACCGTGCGCCCGCGGATCAGCACCGTTTCCGGCCAGCCGCGCACCGTGCGTCCTTCGTAGGGGGTGTAGCCGACGTTGTCGTGCAGATCGTCCCAGGTCACGGTGACCTCGCGCTCCGGGTCCCAGATCGCGAGGTCCGCGTCGGAACCGATCGCGATGGTGCCCTTGCGTGGATAGATCCCGTAGAGCCGCGCGGCGTTGGTGGAGGCGAGCGCCACGAACTGGTTGAGATCGATCCGGCCTGCGCCGACGCCCTCCGAGAAGAGCAGCGGCAGGCGCAGCTCCAGGCCGGGAACGCCGTTGGCGATCCGCTTGAACGAGGCGTCGGGACCGGCCGCGAGCTTGCCGCTCTCGTCGAAGCGATACGGCGCATGGTCCGAGGAGAACACCTGGAACGTGCCGTTCGCGAGCCCGCGCCATATGTGCTCCTGGTTCGCCGCATCGCGCGGCGGCGGGCTGCAGCAGAACATCGCGCCCTCCATGCCGTGGCGGTCGAGGTCGGCGGCGGTCAGGAACAGGTACTGCGGGCAGGTCTCGCCGTAGATCCGCAACCCCAGATCCTGCGCGCGGCGGATGGCGTCCGCCGCCTCGGCCCCCGACACGTGCACGATGAGCATCGGTACGTCGACGAGCCGCGCGAGGTCGATGGCACGGCTCGTCGCCTCGCTCTCCGCAACGCGCGCATGGCTGACCGCGTGGTACTTCGGCGCCCGGTGGCCGCCCTCGAGGAGCCGGTCGGTGAGCCACCGGATCATCTCGTAGTTCTCGGCGTGCACCATCACCATCGCCCCCTCGCGCCGCGCGAGGGCGAGCACGTTGAGGAGCGAATAGTCGTCGAGCCGGAGGAGCTCGTAGGTCATGTAGACCTTGAACGACGTGTAGCCGTCGCGGATGAGCCCCGGCAGCTCCTGCCCCAGCACCTGGGGGGTGGCGTCGGAGATGATGAGGTGGAAGGCGTAGTCGATGACCGCCTTCGGCCCCGCGCGGTCGTGGTACTCCTCGACGACCGCCCGGAGCGACTGACCCCGGTGCTGGGCGGCGAAGGGGATGACCGTCGTCGTCCCGCCGAACGCGGCCGAGACGGTGGCGCTCCAGAAGTCGTCCGCGGTCATGAAGCCCGAGGCGGAGAGCTGCTCGATGTGGCAGTGGCTGTCGATCCCCCCCGGGAGGACGAGCTTGCCCGCTGCGTCGACGACCCGCCCGCCGTCCGCGACCGCCCCGGCAAGGTCCTCGCTGAGCGCCGCGATCCGTCCGTCACGGACCGCGACGTCGCAGCGCGCCACGTCCGCCGCGGTCACCACCGTTCCGCCCCGGATCACCATGTCGTACGTCATTTCCCTCTCCCCCGGGGTCGACGCCCCGGAATCGCTCGATGTTCGCCGCGCTCCGCGCGCCCCCGCTTCCCGCGACGACCCGCTCTCCGCCGCGCGACCCTACAGCATCCGGCCGATCACGATCTTCTGAACCTCGCTGGTACCCTCGTAGATCTGGAGGACGCGTGCGTCCCGGTAGAGCTTCTCGACCGGAAAGTCGCTGAGATAGCCGTAGCCGCCGTGGACCTGGATCGCGCCCGAGCACACCCGCTCGGCCATCTCGGAGGCGAAGAGCTTGGCCATGGACGCCTCGCGGATGGAGCCCTCGCCGGCCGCCTCGAGGGCCGCCGCGTGGAGGTACATCTGGCGCGCCACCTCCACTTCCGTCGCCATCTCCGCGAGCCGGAACGCCACCCCCTGGTGCTCGATGATGGGCTTGCCGAACGCCTCGCGCTCGCGCGCGTAGTCGCGCGCCGCCTCGAGGGCCGCCCGGGCCGTCCCCACCGCCTGGGCGGCCACCGCAATGCGCCCCGCCGAGAGGTGGCCGAGGGCGATCCCGAGCCCCGCGCCGGGCTCCCCGAGCACGTCCCCGTCCCCCGCCTCCAGCCCGTCGAGGGCGATCTCGCAGGTGTCGTTGTTGCGGTGGCCGAGCTTGGACTCCTTGCGCACGACCCGGTATCCGGGGCGTTCGGTCGGACACAGGAAGCAGGTGATCCCCCGCTTCCCCGCCGCGGGGTCGGTCACCGCCACGATCATCGCGAGGTCCGCGGTCGAGCCGGCGGTAATGAACGACTTGGTGCCGTCGATGGTCCAGCCGCCGCCGTCCGCCCTGCGGCGCGCGCGGGTGCGGATCGCGGCCGCATCCGATCCGGTGTGGGGTTCGGTGAGGAGAATCGCCCCGATGTACTCGCCGCGCGCGAGCTTCGAAAGCCAGGCGTCTTTCTGGGCCGCCGTCCCGTGCTTCGCGACGGCCGCCCCGACCGGGGAGTTGCTGGCCGCCATCACGTTCGAGACCCCGCAGTCGGCGGACGCGATCTCCTCCATCGCGAGCACGTACGAGACGAAGTCGGCCCCGGCGCCGCCATGCTCGGGCGGGATACAGACCCCCATCAGCCCGACCTCGCCCATGCGCCGGTAGAGGTCGCGCGGCGGACCCCCGTTGCGCTCCCAAGCCGCCGCGTGGGGCGCGATCTCTCCCTCAGCGAACGCCCGCGCGGTGTCCCGGATCGCGCGCTGCTCCTCGGTCAGCAGCATGGCGTCTTCCCGCCTCCTCGTCTCCTCCTCTCCGGGCCGAATGCTATATGCTGGCCGGGCGCGGTCCAACCGCGGCCCGGGCATGCCTTCGAGATTCCAGACACGGAGCGGCACGATGCACCTGCCGGACATGACGGACTACGAGGAAACCTGCCGGCAGGTTCGATTCGAGGCCCCGGAGCACTACAACTTCGGGTTCGATCTCATCGATCGTCGGGCAGAGACGGCCGACAAGACGGCCTGCGTCGCGGTCGACCCACCCGGCGAGGCGATCACCCGGCTCACCTTCGGCGACCTCGCCCGCTCCTCGAACCGGTTCGCGAACGTCCTCCGGGAGCTCGGGGCCCGGCGCGGAGACCTTGCCTACGTGATGATCCCCCGCATCCCCGCCTGGTACGACGTGCTCATCGGGTGCGCCAAGGCAGGGGTCGTCGCGATGCCGGCGACAAGCCTCCTTACCCCGAGGGACATCGAGTACCGGGTCAACGCGTCGCGGGCCCGCTTCGCGATCGTGACCGACGACAACGCCGACAAGGTCGACGCGGTCCGCGCCGCCTGCCCGTCCCTCGAACGGCTCGTCGTCGTCTCCCGGCGGGGCGGCTCCGAGTCGCGCCCGGGCTGGACGGATCTCCGCGAGGCGATGGACGCCGCCCCGGCAAGCTTCGCGCCCGACCGCCCCACCCGCGCCGACGAGCCGATGCTCGTCTATTTCACCTCCGGCACCACCTCCATGCCGAAGATGGTCCCCCGCGATCACGGCTACGCCCTCGCCCACGTGCTGACCGGCCGCTACTGGATGGACCTTCGCGAGGACGACGTCCACTGGACGCTCTCGGACACCGGCTGGGCGAAGGCCGCGTGGGGCGTCCTGTTCGCCCCCTGGCAGATGGGAGCCGCCATCGTGCTCCACGACGCCGAGGGGTTCGACGCCGACCTGCACCTGAGGCTCATCGGCCGGCTCGGGGTGACCACGTTCTGCGCGCCGCCGACCGTCTACCGGATGTTCGCGCAGATGGACCTCGACGGATACGACCTCGGCTCCCTTCGCCACTCTCTCGGGGCGGGGGAGCCGCTCAACCCCGAGGTCATCAAGGTCTGGCAGGAGGTGACCGGAAACGTCATCCGCGACGGCTACGGCCAGACCGAGTCCATCAACCTCCTCGCGAACTATCCGGCCCTCCCCGTCCGCCACGGCTCGATGGGGAAGCCCGTCCCGGGCTTCGACATCGACGTGGTGGACGACGCCGGGGCGCGCCTCGGGCCGGGCGAGATCGGCCACATCGCGGTGCGCACGGACGGCGCGTCGCGCCCCCCCGGGCTCTTCGACGGCTACATCAACGCCCCGGAGACCAACGCGACCGCCTTCCGGCACGGGTGGTACTACACCGGCGACACCGCCACCCGGGACGAGGACGGCTACTTCTGGTTCGTGGGCCGGGCGGACGACATCATCAGCTCGGCGAGCTACCGGATCAGCCCCTTCGAGGTGGAGAGCGCCCTGCTCGAGCACCCGGCGGTAGCGGAGTCCGCGGTGGTGGGGCAGCCCGACGAGCTTCGAGGCGAGATCGTCAAGGCCTACGTCGTGCTCGCGGAGAGCTACGAGCCCTCACCCGCCCTCGTGACCGAGATCCAGGACTTCGTGAAGGAGCTCACCGCCCCCTACAAGTACCCGCGGGCGATCGAGTTCCGCCCCGCCCTTCCCAAGACCATCTCGGGCAAGATCCGGCGGGTCGAGCTGCGCGCGGAGTCCTGACTCCCGATCCTGCACCTCGTTTCCGGCGCCGCCGTTCAGTCGGGGGCCCAGATCATGGTCATCCGGGCGCCGTCGGGTCCGAGCTCGAGCTTCGCCGGCACCCCGAGAGGCACCGCCCGGGCGGCCGCGCCGTGTCCGAAGGGGGCGCCGCCCAGCACCGGGATCCGCATCCGCTCCGCAAAGCGGGCGACGACCTCGGTGCCCGTGAACCTCCCGTCCGGCTCGCGGCCGCCGGTGAACTGGCCGAACACGAGCGCCCGGATCCCGCGCAGGATGCCCGCCTGGACGAGCTGCACCAGCATGCGGTCGATGGCGTAGCCGCGTTCGCCGGTGTCCTCCACCATGAGAATGCACCCCGCCGGGCGCACGCTCCACGGCGTGCCGACGAGCGACTGGATCGTCTTCAGATTGCCGCCGACGAGCATCCCGCCGACCGAGCGCGCTCGGCGGGCGGCCGGGTTGAGGGAACGCAGCCGCACGGAGAGGCGGGAAGTCCGGCCGGTGACCATCCGGCACAGTTCGCCGAGGGATCTCTGCGACAATCGCCCGCTCCCGAGATCGGCAAGGGTCGCCGCATGCAGGGTAGGCCATCCCCAATGCTGATTGATGAACACGTGCAGCGCGGTGAGGTCGCTGAACCCGACGAGCAGCTTGCGCGGCGCGGGCGCCGCCCCTCGCGCGAGCCGCGGCAGGAGACGCTGACTGCCATAGCCGCCACGAACGCACCAGACCACCCGGGAGTCGGCACGGCTCAGGGCGCGGCTGAGGGCGCGGTGGCGCGATGCGTCCGGGGCGGCGACGATGCCGGAGCCCTCGAAGAGGCCGGGGGGCACGCGGGGGTGGAACCCCCACCCTTCGAGCACCGCGACCCCCGCGGCGAGCGCCTCCGGGCTGCACGCGGAGGCAGGGGCGACGACGTCGATCACGTCGCCGGGGCGAGCGTGAGGGACACGCACGCGGGTTCAGCCTCGCGCGCTCGCCGCCCGGTTCTTTCGCTTGAGAAGCTGCTCGACGAGGCTCGCGAAGCCGTCCCTGCGGATCACCGCCTCGAACTCCTGCCGCTGGACGAGGACCAGACTGACCCCCGCGACCGAGAGATCGATGATCCGGATGCCATCCCCGAAGGACCGGATCCGCCAATCGGTCTCGATCCAGTCGCCCTGGTCGGACAGGAGCTCCGACTTGACGACGACGTCACGCTTTCCGCGAGGACGTGCGCCGAGGACCCGCAGGTGGTCGCGGCTGTACTTCGCGATGTGCGGAAGGTAGACCTCGACCACGAACTCGGGGAACAGCTCCCGGAACCGGTGCCGCTGACCGTCGTCGAGACTCCGCCAGTACCGCCCGAGCACGGCTCGGGAGATGAAGTCGATGTCGAAGGCCGAACGAATGAGAGCGTCCATCGCCTCCATGCGCGCCGCATCGTCGGACTCGTGCATCGCCCACGCCCGGACCGCGTCGTCGGCGAGCTTCTCGACGAATGCCTGCGACTCGTCGAGCCCGGGCCGATCCGCCGCTCCGGAAGGCGCCGCGACAAGGGTCGCGACGATCACGGCGACCGCCGCCCCGCGCCGTGCCGCGAAGAGGTTCATCCACCCGGTCGTTCCCCACACAACGCGCTCCCTGGTGAGAAGTTCCCAAGATTTCGACGGCGCAATCTTACGCGTGCGCCGGGCGGCCCGCACCCCGCTCCAGGACCGCTCTCCACACCGTCGCGACTTCATGCTGCCTCATAGAGTTGCCGCTTGAACCTGCGCTCCCACCTGCGGGCGACACTCCGTCTCGCGGCGCCGGTGATGATCAGCCGGCTCGGGATCCTCACCATCGTCGCGGCGGACACCGCCATGACCGGCTGGGCCGGCACCCGAGAGCTTGCCGCCTACGCCATCTCCGCCGCCCCCCACACCCCCCTGCTCCTCATCGGGGTGGGGCTTTGCACCGGCACCATCGTGCTCGCTTCCCAGGCGGAGGGGGCGGGAAAGTTTCGCGAATCCGGCTTCATCCTGCGGGCCGCGTGGCGACAGGCCTGGATCGCGGGGGTCGTCCTGCTCGGCCTGTTCCATACCGGTGAATGGTCCCTGCTCGCGCTCGGGCAGACCCCATCGCTTGCCATCGAAGGGGCCGAGGTGCTCGCCATGTTCGGCTGGGGCATGCCGGCCGTCCTCCTGTTCGCGGCGACCACGATGTTCCTCGAATCGATCGGACGCCCGCTGCCCGGCATGGTCTTCATGCTGGTCTCGAACGTGCTCAACATCGCCCTCAACTGGTTGTTCATCTACGGGCATCTCGGTGCGCCCGAGATGGGGGCGGAGGGCGCCGCGCTCGCCACCACCATCGCCCGCTGGGCGGGAACCGGAGGGCTCCTCGTCTGGGTGTATGCAACGCTCGGCGCCTCCCGGCTCGGCGCGCGTCCCGGACGCCTCACGCTCGGAAGAAACCGGCGGCGGCGCGCTCACCGGGCCGGGCGGCGGCTCCTCGCCGTCGGCATTCCGATCGGACTGGCCCACGGGTTCGAAGCGGGCGCGTTCGCGTCGCTCACGATCTTCGCCGGCTGGCTCGGCGGCGTCGAGGTGGCCGCGTACGGCATCGTGCTCAATCTCTTCGCCCTGCCCTTCATGCCGGCCCTCGGCCTTTCCACCGCCGCCAACGTCCGGGTGGGCCAGGCATACGGGCGGCGCGATCGGGAGGGAGCGCGGGAGGCGGCGTGGGCCGCGTTCCGCATCATCCTCGTTCTGCAGTTGGCGATCGGACTCGGTTACGCGCTCTTCGCGGGATTTCTCGCGGGGCTCTACACCGGCGAAGCGGCGGTGCTCGCGATCGCGATCCCGGCCGTCCGGGTCGCGGGGCTCGCGCTCCTCCCGGACGCGCTCCAGGTGGTGCTCGTCGGGTGCCTGCGCGGGCTTTCCGACGTCTGGCCGGCCACCGTCCTCCTGATGGCCGCCTTCTGGGGAACGATGGTCCCGTCCGC
>JAJECB010000367.1 GCA_022822245.1 Gammaproteobacteria bacterium | reverse complement strand
CTTGACGCCCTCGCGACGAAAGTTGGTGAGCTATGCGGGTTGAACGGCACGGCCGGGCGCGGCGCCCGCTCCAGGTCGTGCGAGCCCGGGTGTCTCCGGGCCTGGCGTGACCGGCCGCGGGAGCACGTCAGGCCGCTTCCACTTCGAGATGCCGGATGTCGAGCGACTCCATGAGGTGGCTCACGTACTCGCTCGCCCGCGGATGCCGGCGCCGGGCGATCGGTGCATCGCGGTCCGGGAGATCGACCGGAAGCTCCTCGACGATGCGCCCCGGCCGCCGGCTCATGACCAGCACCCGGTCGGAGAGGGCGATCGCCTCCGCGAGGTCGTGGGTGATGAAGAGGGCCGTCTTCGCATGGGCGGCGAGGCTCCGGGCAAGGTCCTGCTGGAGCACCATCTTGGTCTGGGCGTCGAGGGCGGAGAACGGCTCGTCGAGGAGCAGCACGCGCGGATCGACGGCCAGGGTCCGGGCGAGGGCCGCCCGCTGCCGCATCCCGCCCGAGAGCTCGTGCGGATAGCTCTCCGCGAAGTCGGCGATCCGGCACTGGCGAAGGAACGACTCGGACCGCTCGCGCCGCATCGGGGCGGGCGCACCGCGGATCTCGAGACCGAGCTCGACATTGGCCCGGACCGTGCGCCAGGGCAGCAGCAGGTCCTTCTGCAGCATGAAGGCGACGTGGTCATTCGGCTCGACCACCGGCTCGCCGTCCGCGAAGACCTCGCCGGCGGTCGGCCGGTCGAGGCCCGCGCCGAGATTGAGCAGGGTCGACTTGCCGCAGCCGCTCGGCCCGATGAGGGACACCACCTCGCCGTCCGCCACTTCGAGAGAGACGTCCTCGATCGCGGTCACCGGAGGGTTCCGGCCCGAGCCGGCGAACACCTTCGAGACGCCGGCGTACTCGATGACGGGCCGGGTCACGGCGACGCGAGGTCGCGCACGGCGGCGGAGAAGGCTTCCGCGGTCCAGGGGCCGCCCCCCGGGCCGGCGAGGCCGGACTCGTTCAGGCGAAGGGCGATGCCCGAGAGGTCGTGGACCCCGGTCGCGAAGGTCGCCATCAGCTCGTCGGCGAGCCGCGACTCGTAGTCGGTCGGCACGCGCGCGCGGTGCTGCCACCGGTAGAGCAGGGGCTCGGCGAAGTCCTCCACGGTGGCGGCGTCGCCCTTGCTTCCGCGCGGCTCGGCGAGCCACGGGTTGAACTCGATCTCGCCGTTCGGGTGCGGGAGGAACCGCTGCCTTCGCGCGGAAGACCCGGCGCCCCCGGCAATCCGCGCCTCGTCGACCGGGTGCGGGCTGGAGTCCGGGGCCGCCGCCGCGCGAGCGCCGTCTCCGGCGAGGGCCGCCGCCTGGCGCTCCGCCTCCTTCCCCATGAAGCGCCGCACGCGGGCGAGCCCGGTGTCGTGCTGGTAGAGGAGCTCGTGCTCCCGGGCGTCGCCGGCCATCGCTTCGAGCACGAGGCGGTCCTGCTCGAGCACGTCCCAGTGCAGCGACTCGAGGCGCGTGCGGTACAGGAACCGCCACAGATCCCGCTCCCAGCCCTCGACCTGCCGAACCCGCCAGAAGTAGACCTGGCAGGTCTCCCGGTCCACCGGGGTCACGAACCCGACGATGCCGAAGGGCCCGCCCGGGCCGGCCGACTCGCCGTAGGGGATCTCGAGGCGCATCCAGTGGCCGCCGGTGGCGCCGAACTCGACCCAGTCGAAGTTGACGTTGCGCTGGTCCTCCTTCTCGCAGAGGAATCCGGTCTCGGTCGGGACCACCCGCAGTCGCGCACGTCGATTCCCCTGCGCCATCGAGTGCGACTGGGCATGCAGGTAGGTGCCGTGCATCGGGTCCATCACGTTGTCGATGGCGTAGCGGTAGTTGCAGCCCCAGGTGGCGACGCAGAGCATGGTCGCGTAGCGATCGTCGGTGAGCTGCTCGGGGAGGCCGAGCTCCGCCGGCTCTTGGTGAAGGGCGTCGCCGAACCAGGCGAAGATCGCTCCGCGCACCTCGCGGCAGGGATAGCGGCGGACCGCGGTCTTCCCCGTCAGGGGGCAGGAATCGACGGCCGGGACATCGAGAACCGTGCCCCCGGCGTCGATCTCCACGCCGTGATACCAGCACGCCAGCCGATCGCCGAGATTCCAGCCGAGGGAGAGGCGGGCGCCCCGGTGGGGGCAGCGGTCCTCGAGGGCGTGGACGGCTCCGTCCCGGTCACGCCACACGACGATGCGCTCGCCGAGACGGGTGACCCCGAGGGGGTTCTCGCCGACCTGCCAGCTCGGAGCGACGGGATACCAGAGGTTGCGAAGCCCCTCTTCGAGGAGCGTGTCGGCAACGGCCTCGACTGCCGCGTGGTCTGACATCGTCGTCCTCCGCTGTTCGAGGCCCAAGATATTGTTTCAAATATGAAACAAGCGTCCGGACCGCAACCAGTCTAGGATCGCCCGGCCGCGAGCGTCAAGGGTGTCGAGGTCCCGTTGGCTGAGCGCCGGAGCCCCGCGGAGATCATGTCGCATATCGTCTCCCGTCCTGAATGGAAGATTGGTGATGCCGCGCCTCGAACTGACGAGGCGTGCCGAGCCCTCTCGGGAGCGCGGGCCACTTGCCCGCGGCGACAGCGAGAATGGGGTCAGAGTGGGTTTTTCCATTTCTCGGCCGGCTCGCGCCACCGCGCCGAAAAACCCACTCTGACCCCGCTTTCACCCGGTGAACCGTGCGCATGTGGGTTGTACGCAATCAGGAGGGGCCTTGCCGAAGACTTGGCGCAACTGTATAGATGATGGCGCCTCGGGAGTTTCGGGGCAGGAACGAGTGCCGGGCGGGCGCGACGCCGATCGCGCCGGGCCGGGGCCAGGCGCGTTCGAAGGGGAGGGGGCGAGATGATCACCGGGATCGACAAGGTCGTGTACGGCGTCGAGGACGTGGAGGAGTGCGCCCGGTTCTTCACCGACTGGGGCCTCGCACCGGCCGGCGATGGCAATGGCGGCGTCCGCTTCGAGACCCTGGACGGCGGCGAGGTGGAGCTTCGCCCCGCCGACGACCCCGCGCTTCCCCCTGCCTTCGAGACGGGCTCGACCCTGCGCCGGCTCGTCTGGGGGGTCTCGGACGAGGCGGCGCTCGCGGCGCTCCAGGAGCGGCTCGCCGCCCGGACCGACCTCGACGCCGATGAAGACGGGCCGGGCTGCACCGACCCCAACGGGCTCCGTCAGGGGTTCCGGGTGACCCGCCGCCGCGACCCCGGGGTCGCCGCGACGCCGGTGAACGTTCCCGGCCGCATCGGTCGCGTCGATCGGCGATCGCCGGTCTACGAGCGGGCGGAGCCGGTCGAGATCGGCCACGTCGTGCTCTTCACGCCGCGTCTCGACGCGTCCCTCGAGTTCTACCGGGACGGGCTCGGCTTCGTCGTCTCGGACTGGTATCCGGACGGGGGGTACTTCCTCCGGACCGCCCCCGAAGGCGGGCACCACGACCTCTTTCTCCTCACCACGCCGGACGGGCGCCGCGGCCTCAACCACGTCGCGTTCACGGTGCGGGACATCCACGAGGTGTTCGGGGGCGGGCTGCACCTTGCGCGGTGCGGCTGGCGCACGGAGGTCGGCCCCGGTCGCCATCCCCTCTCCTCCGCCTACTTCTGGTACGTGCACAACCCGGCGGGCGGGCTCGCCGAGTACTACGCCGACGAGGACTGGTGCACCGCCGCCTGGGAGGCCCGGGCCTGGAAGCGCACCCCCGAGAACTTCGCCGAGTGGGCCATCGCGGGCGGCCTCGACGCCACCACCCGCCGCCAGTCCGCCCCCTCCTCTGAATAGACGAGAGATGTGGGTCAGCTACCGTGTACGTGAGGTCGAGGAGCTTCGAACGCCCCGTGAGACTTCTGCAGCTTGTATAATGAAGAGGGCCCTCGGGAGAGATTGCAGTCCCAGAGTAGGCTCCCCCCGCTCATCGGCAGATCTGATGGGTACACACAAGGTAGGGGTACATTTTGCGCTCCGGTGCCGCATCGGCCAGACCTCTACCCTTTCTCCGTGACCTGCCTTTTGATTTCCACGACGGCATCCATGATTTCAGCGGGAAGGGCCTCAAGATCTTCACCTAGGACCTCCCTGACCGCGTGCCAAACGGGTTCCATGCGTTCGGCTAGTTCGGCTTTCTCCATGAAGCTCTTGACGCGCCCTCCATGTCCCGCCGCAGCGATTTCAATCAGCGAGATTGCCAGTCCAGGCCAGTTTTGGGTCAGGGAGTCCGTGTCTCCGAGGGCACTCGCGCGTTCAAGCAACTCCAATGCCTCTATAGTTCGACCGTTTCGAATCAGAACTTGAGAGAGAGTGTGAAGGGAGGTTGCATTCTCTGGCTCGAGTTGTATCGCTCGTCGCGCGCAGTCTTCGGCCTCTTCGAGGCGTGCACTATCATTCTGCCCGAGTATTGCCTTCGCCAAAGTGTCCCATGCTCGAACGTGTGTTGGGTAGAGAGCGGCCGCCTTTCGGGACAGGGCTTCCGACTTCCGATGTCTTCCGTCGACTTGCAGCACACCGCTTCCGGCTGCCAACACAATGGCGACAGGACGGCGGACCTCTATTGCATCTTCTGATTTGACATACTCTGATGCTCGACGGACGAGGGAAATCGAGTCGTCAAACTGTTCGTATTCGCGCAGGGTGCACCCAGAACTGAGTAGGGCGAACGCAGCTGTGCGGCGCAGTTCCGCGGGATCTTCGGTCCTGACGTACTTGTCCACACGTCCCCACTCTGCGAGGGCCTCGTCGTTCCGGTCGAGTTTGGCGAGAACATCACCTCTAGTCCTGAGTGCCTGAGCGGCCGTATGGCGCAGTTCCCCGGAGTCTTGCGCGTGGACACATTCGGTAACGCGCTGGAGCGCAGTGAGGGCCTCATCCCACCTTTCGAGTTCGGCAAGGGTTTGACCTTGCGCTGCAAGCGCCTTGGCTGAGGTGTGGCGAAGTTCCTCTGGATCTCCAGGCCCGGCGTACTCCGCAGCCCGTTCCCAAGCGGATAAAGCCGCTTCATGCTGAAGTTGGTCAGACTGAACTCGACCTGTCAGAAGAAGCAACTTAGCCCCTATCTCGCGCAGCGACGGAGGGTCTGTGGGACTGACGTAGTCTGAAACGAGCGAAAGAAAGGGCACGGCGGCCTCAAACCGCTCCAAGCGAGCAAAGGTATATGCCCTGATTGCCAAAGCTGTAACTGCGGAGATTCGGAGTTCGTGCGAATCGCTGGGTTGAATGCATTCTACGACACGGTCGAGAACGGCACGGGCGTCGTCGAGACGATTCTGCAGGAACAATGCAAGACCCAGGAACAGCCATCCAAGGTGATTGTCTGGTGCTTGTTGGACCACCTCACGATACACCGCTTCCGCCTCGTCGAAACGTTTGGATTGCAAGAAATTAGCTCCACGGCGGAGTTTGTCGGGAAGCTCAAGTGAATCCCCTGGGTGCAGGCTTGTAAACGCCCGTTCAATCTCCCCAAGCACCGGTGTGTTCGGTCCAAATGCTTGGTAAATTAGATCAATCGCGTTGAGTCGCCACTCGTCTCGAGAAGTGAATTCCTCGTCGCGTGCGACGTAGCCAGCGAGGATGCCGAGCAAGTCGGACATCTCTCCGGCAGGTGGAGCCCGTTCGCGGAGCGCGTCCAGCGCTGCGGGATACATCGCGCGCATGCCGGTCGGGCCAAACAGATCGTGGAGGAAATGAACGAGTCGCTCCAGGCGCTCGCGACCGGTGCGCGAGAATCGCAGAAGATAGTAGATGTTGTAGAACCGATCGCTGACCTCGTACCGGACACGCTTTTCGCTGGGCAGCCTGATCTCTCTCGCGTAGCCCTTGTCGACGAGCTGGCGGAGCTGGGCGCTCGCGTGGGAAGAGCTCAGCTTCGACGCAGCGGCAACTTCCTTGGCCAGCATCGGCCTCCACCCGGCTGCGAGGCAGTGGAAGACCCGGCGCCCTTGAACGGGCAGTTCCTCGATCCGGGCCTTGAAGTACGGCGTCTGCTCGTCGATGAGCCGCTCCAGGTCCTCGAGCGGGGAGCCAAGCGGCGACTCGATTAGCATTCTGCAGGCGAGGACCAGGAGGCGCGGGTTGCCCCCCGTCAACCTGCGCACCGTTTCCAGTCGTCCACGTTCGCGACGAAGGGTCTCCGGAAGGTCCGAGGTGCCATTCCCGTCCGCGTAGGACTCGAGCATTCGGTGCGTATCTTCCGGACCAAGGCCTTCGAGAATGAATAGCTGGAAGAACTCGTAGAACGGTTGGCCGTGCCCGCGGATCGCGTCAAACACGGTGTTGGCCGAGCCGACGAGCAGAATGTCCGAACGCTCGATGAGGCTCGCCCGCAGGGTGTGAACCTCGCGTTCATCTCCGAGTTGTCCGAAAATGACGTCGAGGTTCTCAACGAACAGGATGAGCCGCTTTCCGCTCTCCTGATAGAAGTCCCTCAGGGCCGCGCGCGCATACACTGCCTGCCGTTCGGGGTCGTTCTCGTCCTCCCTGATCGCGTCCGCCCGCTCCGCCCACCGGGGCTCGTCTGTTGCGTGGGAAAGATGGTCAAGGGCGGTGAGCCAGAAATCCGCCAGATCGCCAATGCCGTAGCTCTCCTCGTCGAACGCGACGGGCTGCCAGCTCGCCGCGAACTCGGAAACTTCTTCAATCGAAAGCAGGAACCGCAGCCCGAGAGTGGTCTTTCCCATGCCGCGGGGACCGATGAGGAGGAAGTGTTGACACGGTCGGCCGGGTTTCTCTTCGCGGATTATGCGGTGCAGCTCCTCGAGTGTCTCCTGGCGCGCGATGAACGACGCCTTGAGCTCGTTGGAGCTGAGCTGGGCCGGGTTGTAGAGGCGTTGGCGCATCACGGTCCACTTCCTCTCGCGTGGTGCCTCCTCCACCATTCGCGGAGGAGGTTCGAACGGAACGCGAGCCGGTCGGCTTCACGAATCAGGTATCCGTCGGCTTCCAAGTCGTGCAGCACCGCTCGGAACGTCCGTTCGTCCCGCTGAATCAGGTCCGTGAGCTCCCCGATTGTCGTGCCATCCCGCCCGCGGCAAGCTTGGCTCAGGATCTGGTGGGCCAGTTCGTACTCGCGTTCGTCGAACGCGACTTCGAGGCGCGTGACGTAGTGGTCAAGGTGGGCGGTTCCGCTCGCCCCCGCGAGACGTTCCGCAAAGCACCGGTCTATCAGTCCCGGGGAAACGCGCGAGGGATCGCGCCTGCAAACATCCCGAACTGCGAAGAAGAAGAGCTGCACATGGAAGGGGACCGGATCCTGCAACAGGTCGAGAATTTGGATGATGGCATCGCTATCGAGATGGAAGTTGCCGTTGCGGCCCAGCTCGGCCAGGCAGTCGGCAGCGGTGGACCTGTCCCACGAGTCCAGGTGGAAGGGTGCGAGATCGTTGATCGTTCCGGAGATTCGGGCGCGACGGAGGACTCCTTCGAGTCCAATCGAGCCGCCGAACAGAGTCTGGACTCGATCTCGGAGCTCCGGTGACTGGCGCCAGTGCCGGAGGCGCGATAGCAGCAGCTCCGCGTCTCGCTGGCCGCCCGCCCGGAGCATGCGAGAAACGAGGACTGGAAGCTCGTCGATGACGATCAGGAGCTTGCGGCCAGCGTCCGGCAGGCCCGCCAGGCGCGCTTGGAGTCGATCTGCGGCGAGGTCCCAGTCGCGGCCAATCGCGTTCTTGAGCTCGACCCTCAGCACGTCGATATCGACACCGACGGACACGCGCGAAAGGATGTCCTTGACGACGGTCGAGAACGGGATTGCCTCGATACGGTTTCGAAACCGAGGGTCAGCGGCGAGCGTGGCGACGATCGAGGCTACACAATCGGCTGAGCTGTCGCCCTTCTCGGCGTCGACGTAGAGGACATCCCAGTCGTTTCGCGGAGCGCGGCGGAGTTCCAGCATCACGCTGGTCTTGCCCACCCGTCGCGGGGCGAGCATCAGGATGTGCTCGCCCTGCTCCAGCAGTTCCCAGATTCGGGAAAGCTCGTACTCGCGCCCGTAGAGGTCGTCACCGACGACAGGCTTTCCGATGACGTTGCGCATTTCTGCTTCCGCTCCGTGGATGCCGGTGCAGCATCATACATGACAAGATATATTTTGGCAAAATTAATTTTGCCAAAATATATCTTGTGGAATCGGGCGACGGCGGGCGGTGCCGCGGCAGGCGGGCTGGGGCGCTCAGGGGAGGGTGGGGTCGGGGGCCACCCGCACGAGGAGCTTGCCGAAGTTCCGGCCCTCGAGGAGGCCCATGAACGCGCGCGGGGCGTTCTCGATGCCCTCGACGACGTCCTCGCGGTAGCGGACCCGGCCGCCTCGCACCCACTTGCCCATCTCGGCGTGGAACGCGTCCGCCTCGTCCGCGAAGTCGTAGACGATGAAGCCGCGGATGAGGAGGCGCTTGGTGAGCGACGCCCGCATGAGGTCGGTCACCGCCGCCGGTCCGGACGGCGGGTCGCCCGGCTTCAGGTTGTACTGCGCGATGAGCCCGCAGACCGGGACGCGCGCGAAGGGGTTGAGCCGCGGCAGGACGGCCTGGAAC
>JAJECB010000065.1 GCA_022822245.1 Gammaproteobacteria bacterium | reverse complement strand
CTTGACGGCGCCCATCGTCATGCCGGCGATGAAGTAGCGCTGGAAGAAGAGGAAGACGACGAGGGTCGGGAGGCTCGCGACCAGCGAGAGGGCGCCCTGGATCCCCCACGCCACGCTGTACTGGCCCTTGAGGGACACGATTCCGAGCATGATCGTCCGCTTCTCGTCGCTCTGGGTGAAGATGAGGGGCCAGAGGAAGTCGTTCCAGATCCAGGTGAACTGGAGGGTCGCGAGGACCGCGAGGGCGGGGAGGCTGATGGGGAGGGCGACCCGCGTCAGGACCTGCCACTCGTTCGCGCCCTCGACGATCGCCGCCTCCCGGAGCGCGTTCGGGACGGTGGCGAAGAAGTTGCGCATGAGGAGGGTGCAGATCGGGACCCCCATCGCGATGTGGACGATGATCATCGGCCACAGGGTGTCGAGGAGGCCGAGCCCGCTGAACATCCGGAAGAGCGGGATGAGGATGATCTGGGGCGGGAAGAACATCCCGGACACCACGACCAGGAACAGCAGCTCGCTGCCCCGGAACGGGAGCTTCGAGAACACGTACCCGGCGAGGATGCCGAGCCCGATCGACCCCGCCGTCGCCGGCACGGTGACGAGGAAGGTGTTGATGAAGTAGGTCTTGACCGAGGGGTGGGCGAGCACCTCCCGGAAGTTCTCGAGGTAGAGCCCGCCCGGGATCGTCCAGAGCGCGCCGAAGGCGATCTCGCGGGTCGACTTGAGCGCGCTGAGGATCACCCCGAGGGTCGGGGCGAGGAAGAGGAGGGCGAGGACGCAGAGGCAGACGAAGACGACCGCCGGCCACGGATTGAACGGCCGGCCGCCGGCTCCCGATGCCGTCCCCGTACCTGCCCCCGGGCGCACGGCGGTCTTGCGCGCTCGGCCGTCTCCGCTTGCGGGGTTGGTCCGGTGTCCTGACCTCGATGACGTGGGTGGGACGCCGTTGCCGCCGGTCCGACGCGCGCTCCCCGTCCCCGCCCCCGTCCCGTCAGCCATGGATCTCGTCCAGCTTCCGGAGCTGCCGGAAGTACAGGAAGATGATGGCGAGGGTGAGCACGAAGAGGATGACCGAGATCGCGCTCCCGTAGCCCATCTTGTACTTCTTGAACGACTCGTTGTACATGAACATCGCGAGGGTGTCGGAGGAGTGGAACGGCCCGCCCGCGGTCATGATGTAGAGGATGTCGAAACCCTTCAGCGAGTTGATGACCGAGAGAGCCACCACCACCACCGTCGCCGGGCGCAGCATCGGAAGGACCACGTGCCACGTTTTCTGCAAGCTGCTCGCCCCCTCGATCGACGCCGCCTCCGTCAGGTCCGCGGGGACCGCGGTGAGCCCGGCGAGGAAGATCACCATCGAGAGCCCCATCTGCTGCCAGGACCACGCCACGATCACCGAGTAGAGCGCGCTCTGCGGCTTCGCGAGCCACGCGAACGTCTCCGGCTCGCCGGTCACCGCCCCGATGAAGGTGTTCAGCAGCCCCCACTCCGGCTGGTAGATCCAGACCCAGATCTGGCCGACGACGACCGCGGAGAGGCAGATCGGGAGGTAGAAGATGGACTTGAAGACGTTGGCGCCGCGCACCCGGCAGGAGTCGAGCAGGAGCGCGAGCCCGAGGCCCCCCAGGGTGGGGAGGAGGAGCGCGAGCACCATCCAGATGACGGTGTTCGCGATGGCGTTGGCGAACAGCCGGTCGGTCACCACCCGGGCGAAGTTGTCGAGCCCGACGAAGCGGTAGCGCGGATTGAAGCCGCTCCAGTCCGTGAAGCTGTAGTAGAAGGAGTCGAGGAGGGGCCAGACCACGAAGACCCCGAAGACCGCGAGGGGCGGGGCGAGCAGGGCGACCCGCCAGAAGACGGCGTGACGGTTCATCGGGCGGCGGGCGCTCGCGTGCGGCGGGCTCCGGGGCCGGCGGGCCGGCCCCCGGGGTGACGGAGGGGGCCGGCCGGCCCCCTCTCCCGTCTTCTCTCGGACGCGCGGCCGGCCAGCCGGGTGACCCGGCCGGCCGCTGCCGTCTACTGCTGGAACGCGTCCCTGGCGGCGGCTTCGGCGTCCGCGAGGATGGCCTCGTATCCGGACGGATCGTCCATGAACCGGGCGAACATCGAGAGGCCGACCTCCGCAACAGGGGGAGGCGTCGCGAGGTCATAGTTGAACGCGAAGGTATCGGCGTTCCCGACCGCCGCGAGGGCCCGCTTCATCACCGAGGTGTAGATGCTCTCGTCGACCCCGACGTTGGGCGACAGCGCCCCTTGCGCCTGGGCCCAGATGCCCTGGGACTCCTCGTCCGAGACGAGGAACGCGAGCAGTTCCTCGGCGTTCGCGCGGTTCGGCGCGTTGGCGGAGATGAGCAGCCCGTCGACCGGCCCCACGACCGCGTTGGGGACGCCGTCGGCGATCGCCGGGAACTCGAAGAAGTCGTAGTCGTCGCCCGCCATGAGGCCGTTGCCGTTCCAGTAGCCGGTGATCCAGGTGCCCATGAGGGTCATCGCCGCGTCCCCGCGCGCGACCCGGTCCGAGGCGTCGGTCCAGTCGTCCGCGTTCGCGTTCGGCGCGAAGTACCCGGCGTCGACCAGGTCCTTCCACATTCCCATCGCCGCCTTCACCTCGTCGTCGGTGTACGCGGCCTCCCCCGCCATGAGCTTCGCCCGGTAGTCGGGGCCCGCCGTGCGGAGCAGCAGGTAGTCGAACCAGAACTGGGCGGGCCAGCGGTTCTTGGAGCCGAGGGCGATGGGAGTGATCCCCTTGGCCTTCAGATCCGCGCAAAGGGCCAGGAACCCGTCCCAGGTGGTCGGGAACTCGGTCACCCCCGCGTCCGCCATCACCTTGGCGTTGTAGAACATGCCGGCGTAGTGGTAGCCGAACGGCACGAGGTAGCGCGCGCCGTTGTACATCGTCGCCCCGTCCGCGACCGACTTCGCGACGACCGCGTCGAGCCCCCGGGCGGCCCACATGTCGTCGATCGCGCCGAGGTTCCCGGCGTCGACGACGAACTGGGTGCGCGCCCCCGCCCAGTAGCTGAAGACGTCCGGGAGGTTGCCGCCCGCCGCGCGGACCAGGATCCCGGCCTTGAAGTCCTCGTGGCCGATGGGGCTGTCCTTGACCGTGATCCCCTTCTCCTCCTTGAGCTTCGCGAAGATCTTCTCGAGCCCGGCCCGGCCGAGGTCGCCGCTGAAGTAGTGGGTGATGGTGACCTCGCCCTCCGCGAGCGCGGTCCCGCTCCAACCGACCCCACCGGTCAGCGCGAGCGCGCCGGCGAGCGTCGCCGCCTCGAATGACCTGATTCTGCGCATGGTCCGCTCTCCTCGATTGTCGAAACGCGTGTTGTACGCCGATCGTGCGTGTGCAAGCATTATGCGCCCGATCCGCGCCGGCCGACAAAGCGGATCTCCGGACCCGACGCTTCACCGATTCGATTCGCGCCGGCGCGATCCCGGAACCCGGCCATCATGCAGGAGACCCGAGCTTGGACAGAATCCGCGTCGGCTTCGTCGGAACCGGCCGCATATCCGATCTGCACGCGATCGAGTACCTCTCCAACCCCCACGCCGAGATCGTCGCCCTCTGCGACCGGGATCCGGCGCTCGCGGAGCGACGGGCGCGGGTCTGGGGCCTGGACTCCCCGCTCATCACCGACGACTACCACGAGCTGGTGGGGCACGATACCGTGGACCTCGTCGAGGTCCTGCTCCCCCACCACCTCCACCTGGAGGCAACCCTCGCCGCGCTCGAGGCCGGCAAGGCGGTCTCCGTCCAGAAGCCGATGTGCACGAGCGTCGCCGACGCCGATCGCATGGTGGAGGCGGCGCGGGGCGCGCCCGGCCCCCTCCGGGTGTTCGAGAACTTCGTCTTCTACCCGCCCGTCGTCAAGGCGAAGTCCCTCATCGACGAGGGCGCGATCGGGGAGCCGCTCACGATCCGCATCAAGAGCAACCCGGGGCGGAGCGAGACGGAGTGGGACGTGCCGGCGGCAAGCCGGGCCTGGCGCCAGGACATCGATCAGATCGGGGGCGGCCCCCTCGTCCTCGACGACGGACACCACAAGTTCGCCCTCGCCTGGTACTTCATGGGGCCGGCCGAGGAGGTGCACGCCTGGATCGGCCACACCACCGCCCCGGACGGCTACGTCTTCGACGCCCCGTCGATGGTCTCGTTCCGCTTTCCCGGGAACCGCTGCGGCAACCTCGAGATCGTCTACTCCCCGGAGCTCGACGTCGTGACCGAGCACTACGCGCAGGACGACCGGATCGAGATCACCGGCACCCGGGGGGTCATCTGGATCAACCGCGGGCACGGGCAGCTCGGCGCCGACGTGGTTCCCGTCCAGCTCTTCCGCGACGGGGCGCTCACCGACTACCGCGACGTCGAGACGGGGTGGGAGACGAGCTTCGTGTACTCGACCCGGCACTGCATCGAGGCGCTGCGAAACGGGAGCCAGCCGCAGCTCTCGGGAAAGGTCGGGCGCGACATCCTGCGCTTCGCGTTCGCGGCCGAGGAGTCCGCGCGCGCCGGCGCCGCCGTCCGGCTGTAGCCGCGCCCAGTCGGGCGGGGCCGCCATCGAGAAGGTGCAGTGCCGAGGCTCGGCCGCCGGGAATCGGGCCGGGTCTGCGGTTCGTGAGAGGGCGCACTCGCGGCGCCTCGAAATCGCGGGTCGGCGTGTGTTCGGGAAGCGCTCGCCCGCTGCGGCGTTGCCTGACCCGGACGCACGGTTGCCCGTAGCGCACATGGATTGATGCGTGACCATTGACGGTGATTTCGCTGATTGTCATGATATTCGGCAATTAGACCGTCAAATGTAACGAGGCATGCCCCATCCCGTCGTTCCCCGCTACCTGGATGTGAGAGGCATCCTGAAGCATCGGTCGTGCTTTCTGTTCGGCCCGCGCCAGACCGGCAAGTCCACCCTGATTCGACAGCAGTTCGACGGGCTCCCCACCTACAGCCTGCTCGACCAGGCCCTCTTCGTCCGGCTGTCCCGCAATCCCGCTCTCATCCGGGAAGCACTGGCGGGCGACACGAGCATCGTGGTCATCGACGAGATCCAGAAGATGCCCGAGCTCCTCAACGAGGTGCAGCTCATGATCGAGCGGCACGGGGTCCGGTTCCTCCTCACCGGATCGAGCGCGCGGAGCCTGCGCCGCAAGGGTGTCAACCTCCTCGGTGGCCGGGCCTGGTCGCGCCGCCTGCATCCGTTCATCCGCATCGAGCTCCGTGAGCGTTTCGATCTGAACCGGGCGCTCGAGTACGGTCTTCTGCCGCCGGTCTTCTTTTCCGACTCGCCCGAGGAGGACCTCGCCGCCTACGCGGGCGACTATCTCACCGAAGAGATCGCGGCCGAGGCGGCGGTCCGCAACATCGGCGCATTCAGCCGGTTTCTGGAGACCGCGGCGCACGCGCACGGGGAGCTGATCAACTTCTCCGCCATGGCCGGCAACGCCCAGGTGCCCGTGTCGACCGTACGCGAGTACTACCGGATCCTGCAGGACACGTTCATCGCCCACGAGGTGCCGGCCTGGACCGAGAGCCGCAAACGCAAGGCGATCTCCACCTCGAAGTACTACCTGTTCGACATCGGGCTCGCCCGCCACTTGCAGGGGCGGCGGGGGCTCGCGCCGGGAACCGCCGAGTACGGCAATGCCTTCGAGAGCTTCGTTTTTCAGGAGATCAAGGCGTTCTGCGACTATCGCCGGCTCGCCGCCCCCCGGTACTGGCGATCGAAGTCCCGGTTCGAGGTGGATTTCGTCTTCGAGGGCCTCGCCGTCGAGGTCAAGGCGAAGAAGAACGTTAGCGGGAGGGATCTCAAGGGGCTCCGGGCGTTGCGGGAGGAAGACCTCTTCGCCCACTACCTCGTGGTCTCGCTGGAGCCGGTGCCGCGAACCGTGGACGGGATCCGGATCCTGCCGTGGTCCGACTTCCTGGATCGGCTCTGGAGCGGGGAGTGGACCGGTGCCGGCTCCGCGCCGGGTTGAGGGATGCGCCTTGTCGGCGGGCCGGGTTTCCTCGAGGAATGGTGATTGGCCGGCTCGGCATCGCGGCTCGGTTTCCCCCGGGCAATCTCATCTTCCCGGCGAAGGACAGTGCCTCGCAGGAGTGGTTCGTGAGCACGTCTGGCAACGGCATCGACCTCGGCATCGACGACCACCAGGTGCTGGACCTGGAGCTGATGCGGCGGGGACTGCGCAAGCGCGGGATATTCGGTCCCGTCGGCGGGAGCGTCACCGGCCCCGGGGCGAAACGAGATCCCCCGGGAGCGGGTCGGGACGCGCAGCTTGACAGCCCATGCCCCGCGGTCATACTAGGTTCGATGTCCGGGCCGGAGACCGGCTCGGACCTGCTCCCTCGTCGGAGATCGGTGAGCCAGGAACGGAGGAAGAGAAGTGACGAAGACGACCAAGAACCCCGTTGACAAGGTAGCCCCCAAGAAGGGTCTGACCCGCCGCGAATTCACGAAGTCGACCGCCGCGGTCGCGGCCGGCACGAGCCTCGGCCTCTTCGGCGGAGTGGCGCCCGCCTTCGCGCAGCAGCGCGAGGTGCACCACCTCGCGTGGAACAACTTCATCCCGCCCGCCGACGAGCTCACCCTCGAGTTCGCCGCGACCTTCGAGAAGGAGAGCGGCGTCAAGATCCGTTTCGAGACCATCGGCCAGAACGACATCCAGGCGCGGGCCTCGGCCTCGATCGAGGGCGGCGCGGGCCCGGACATCATTCAGCTCTTCTGGAACCACGCGCACCTGTACGCGGGAGGGCTCGCCGACCACAGCGCAATCTACGAAATGGACGGGGGCGACAAGGTCTACCCCTACCTGCAGGAGGCGACCACCGTCGACGGCGTGCCCCGCGGCATCCCGTACTACGGCATCGGCAACCTCATGGCCTACCGGACCGACGTCTACAAGGACCTCGGCATCGAGATCCCGGACAACTGGGACGAGTTCCTCGCCGCCGGCACGAAGTGCAAGGCGGAGGGCTGGCCCTTCGGTCAGACCCTTGGCCACACCCTCGGCGACGCCCCGAACTTCACCTATTCGCTGATGTGGAGCTTCGGCGGGTCCGAAGTCGACGAGTCCGGCAAGGTGGCCGTCAACTCGGAGGCCACCCGCGCCGCCATCGACTGGATGAAGGAAGCCTGGGCGGCCGCCTTCGAGGAGGGCGGGCTCTCCTGGGACGACGGCAGCAACAACCGGGCGTTCCTCGCCGAACAGATCTGCACCACCTCCAACGCGGCCAGCATCTACTTCGTGGCGCGGCAGAAGGAGATGAACCACGTCGCCGACAACATGGGCCACTACCTCTACCCGCAGGGTCCGGGGGGCCGGTTCTGCGTTTCGGTGCCGCAGGGCTTCAGCATCCCGAAGTACTCGAAGAACCAGGAAGCGGCGATGGAGTGGATCCGGTTCCTGCTTCGCCCCGACAACTACGAGCGCTACATCTCGGTCCAGAACTGCTTCGCCCTTCCGCGGGCCCCGGGCCTGGAGGGCCTCCCGATGTGGACCGCGGATCCGGCCGTCTCGATCTTCGCGGACGCCGGGAAGTACTCGCGCAGCTACGGCTGGCCGGGGCCGTTCGGGCGGGGCGCCGCCGAAGCGCAGTCGAAGTACATCATCGTCGACATGTTCGCGCGGGCGGTGCAGGGTGCGTCGGCGCAGGAAGCGGCCACCTGGGCCGAGAAGGAGCTCAAGAACGTCTACGGCGCGTGACGCTGCGGTCATGCCAGGTTCGGCGTCCGGGCCGGCCCGCGGCCCGGACCCGCTCCCTCATCGGTCATCGATGAGTCAATAACGGAGGAAGAGAAGCGATGAAGACCCCGAAGAACCCCGCAGGAAAACCGGCCCCGAAGAAGGGCCTGACCCGTCGCGAATTCACGAAGTCCACCGCCGCGGTCGCGGCCGGCACGAGCCTCGGCCTCTTCGGCGGGGTGGCGCCGGCCTTCGCCCAGAAGCGCGAGGTCCACCACGTCGCGTGGAACAACTTCATTCCTCCCGCCGACGACCTCACCCGCGAGCACGCCGCGAACTTCGAGAAGGAGACCGGCGTGGCGGTCCGGTTCGAGACCATCAACCAGAACGACCTCCAGGCGAAGGCGGCCGCCGCCATCGAGGGCGGCGCAGGCCCCGACATCCTTCAGCTTCACTGGAACCACGCCCACCTCTACGCGGGTGGCCTCATCGACCACAGCTCGATCTTCGATCTCGACGGCGGCGACACGGTCTACTCCTACCAGAAGGAGGCGGTCATCGTCGACGGCGTGCCGCGCGGCATTCCGTACTACGGCATCGGCAACATCATGGCCTACCGGACGGACGTCTACGCCGATCTCGGCATCGCTGTCCCGGACACGTGGGACGAGTACCTCGCCGCGGGCACGAAGTGCAAGGCGGAGGGCTGGCCCTTCGGTCAGACCCTCGGCCACACCCTCGGCGATGCGCCGATGTTCACCTATCCCCTGTTGTGGAGCTTCGGGGGTTCGGAGATCGACGAGTCCGGGAAGGTCGCGATCAACTCGGCCGCCACCCACCGGGCCATCGACTTCATGAAGCAGGCCTGGAACGACTGCTTCGAGCCGGGCGGCCTCTCCTGGGACGACGGCAGCAACAACCGGGCATTCCTCTCCGAGCAGATCTGCACCACCGCGAACGGCGCGAGCATCTACTTCGTGGCGCGTCTCAAGGAGATGAACCACATCGCCGACAACATGAGCCACTACCTCTTCCCGAAGGGGGATGCGGGCCGGTTCTGCATGTCGGTGCCGCTCAGCTTCTGCATCCCGACCTACTCGCAGAACCAGGAAGCGGCGATGGAGTGGATCCGGTTCCAGCTCCGGGCGGACAACTACGAGCGCTACATCGCGGTCCAGAACTGCTTCGGTCTGCCGCGCGCGCCGGGCCTTGAGGATCACCCGGTCTGGAACTCCGATCCGGCCGTCTCGATCTACGCGCAGGTGCCGCAGTACGGCCGCAACTTCGGCTGGCCGGGTCCGTTCGGTCGGGCCGCCTCCGAGGTGCAGTCGAAGTACATCATCGTCGACATGTTCGCGAAGGCGGTGCAGGGCGAATCGGCGCAGGATGCGGCCGCCTGGGCCGAGAAGGAGCTGAAGAACGTCTACGAGGCGTGACGCTCCGGCGGAACGCGACATCGGCGCCGCTCCGATGAGCTTCACTCCCGCCCCGCCGGGCCTCCGGCGGGGCGGAGGCGGGGCTTCCGCCTGACTTCGGTGTCCGGAGTGGATCCGACGAAGGGTGGCGGCCGGCGCCTGGCTTCCGCGGGATCGGCGGCATTCGCCCGCGGCGGCTGCTTCGCCCTGGTTGAGGCCTGAGAGGACCATGCCCGAGAAGGAGACCATCGGCTACATCGGCCTCGGCAACATGGGCATGCCGATGGCGCGGAACCTGGTCCGGGCGGGCTACCCGGTCGTCGTCCACGACATCGATCCGGCCCGCGTGCGGGCCCTGGTCGACGAGGGCGCGGCGGCGGCGGAGAGCCCGGCCGGGATGGCGTCGCGCGCTTCGGTCATCTTCTCGAGCCTGCCCACCGGAGAGAGTGTCGAGGATGTCGCCACCGGACCGGGCGGGATCCTCGCGGGCGGGCACGCGGCCGAGGTCTACATCGACATGTCGACCATTCCCCCGCCGGTGTGCGAACGGGTCGGGGCCCGGCTTGGTGATCGGGGCATCGACATGCTCGACGCCCCGGTGACGGGAGGGAAGGCGGGCGCGGCGGCCGGCACCCTCGGGATCATGGTCGGCGGGCGGGCCGGCGCCTTCGAACGATGCCGGCCTCTCCTCGAGGTCCTCGGCGGCGTCGTCCAGCACTTCGGCGAGGCGGTGGGCTCCGGAATGCACGCCAAGCTCGCGAACCAGATCATGGTGGGCGCCCATCTCGCCGCGTTCGCGGAGGCGCTCGCCTACGGCAAGCGAGCGGGGCTCGACCTCCACGCGCTCGTTGACATCCTCAAGTCGGGGCGGGCGGGGAGCGAGATCCTGAACGTGAACTCCCCCGGCATCCTCGACGGAAACCTCGAGGAAGTGGGCGCGATGGGTCCCATGACCCTCCTCCGCAAGGACCTCGACTGCGTGGTCGAGAGCATGACCGCGATGGGGGTCGAGCAGTCGCTCAGCCATGACGTCCGCGAAATGTACGACCGGCTCATCGACGAGGACGACGGAAAGAGGGAGGTCGCCCGCGACTGCATGGGCCTCATCTACCTCTACCAGGACCGGTTCGGGGTCGAGGTCATTGCCGATGCGACCTGACGTGGCAGGGGCGGGTTCGTCCCGCGTTTCCTCGGCACGAGTGCCCGGCGGGTTGCCGGGGGCTCGACTCCGCGTATCATCGGAAGGGGGACACCCGGCGGGCCGGGTGCGGGTGGCGGCACCGACGAGTCATGCCGTGGCCGGACAGGGTCCCCGGACCGTCGAGCGGAGCTGAGCATGGTCGAAACGACTGCCACGACTCCCACCAGGACGCCCGCGCGCGCACTTCGCCCGCACGAAAAGTCGCGCACGAACTGGCTCACCACCCAGCTCGAGGACGAGCGGGTCCTCGGCTACGTGCTGCTCACTCCCGCCTTCCTGCTGATCATCGTCTTCATCGCCTATCCGTTCGCGCTCGGAGTCTGGATGGCCCTCACGGACAAGGTGGTGGGGTCGCCGGGCAACTTCATCGGGCTTGCGAACTTCGCGAAGCTCCTCGACAGCGACATCTTCCGCACCGCCGCCTGGAACACCGTCTTCTTCACGCTCACCGCGACCGCGATCAAGGCGGCGCTCGGCATGTGGCTCGCGGTGCTGCTCAACCGCAAGTTCCGGCTCTCCCGATTCACCCGCGCCGCGGTTCTCCTCCCGTTCATCGTCCCGACGGTCCTCAGCACCCTCGTGTGGCTGTGGATGCTCGACGGCACGTTCAGCGTCTTCAACTGGATCCTTCGCTGGGTGTGGGACCTCGAGATCAGCGTCTTCGGCCTCGTCATCAAGGAGGACTTCGGCTACATCCGGGGGCCGAACTGGCTGGGCGAGCCGGCCTGGGCGATGGGCTCGATCATCATGGCCAACGTGTGGCGGGGGCTGCCCTTCTTCGCGATCTCGTTCCTCGCCGCCCTCCAGACCGTCCCCACCGAGCTCTACGACGCGGCCGACATCGACGGGGCGAGCGGGTGGCGCAAGTTCTGGCACGTCACCCTGCCGATGATCAAGCCGGTCGCCATCGTGGTGGTGGTCTTCTCCTTCGTCGTCACCTTCGCCGACTTCCAGCTCGTCTACGTGCTGACCCGGGGCGGCCCGCACAACTCGACCCATCTCCTCGCGACCCTCGCGTATCAGCTCTCGATGCATTCGGGGAACCTGGGCGAAGGGGCGGCCGCGGCGCTCTTCATGGTGCCGCTCCTCTTCGTCGTCATCGTCCTCCAGCTCACCTACCTCCGCCGGATCGGGGTGGATTGACGATGCGAAGGGGAGGGGAGGTCCGACCGTGAGCACATCCGCACTCGTAGGCGAGACGTATCGCAAGCGCCTCATCGTCTTCTACATCCCGCTCTTCCTCTTCGTCTTCGCGATGCTCTTCCCGTTCTTCTGGATGCTCATCACGTCGATCAAGACCGACGCCGAGCTCTACAACCGCCGCATCTCCCCGTTCCTGGTACGGGACCCGACGTTCGAGCACTGGCGGATGCTGTTCCAGGACACGCTGTTCGTGCAGTGGACGTGGAACACGCTCTGGGTCGCGATCGTCTCGACCGGCATTTCGCTCTTCGCCGGTGTCCTCGGCGGGTATGCGCTCGCCCGGCTGACGTTCCGAGGATCGACCGTCTTCAGCATCTGGATCTTCATCACCTACCTGGTGCCGCCGGCGCTGCTGTTCATTCCGCTCACCGGGGTGATGGCGTTCTTCGGCCTGATGGACTCGCGCATGTCCCTGATGTTCTCCTACCCGACGTTCCTCGTCCCGTTCTGCGTGTGGCTGCTGATCGGCTACTTCCAGACGATCCCGAAGGAGCTCGAGGAGTGCGCGCGCATCGACGGGGCGACCCGGATCCAGGCGATGGTGAAGATCGTCCTCCCCCTCGCGGTGCCCGGGATCCTGTCGGCCGGGATCTTCGCGTTCACCCTGTCCTGGAACGAGTTTCTCTACGCCCTCGTGTTCCTTTCTTCGCCGGAGAACAAGACCGTGCCGGTGGGGGTGACCGGGGAGCTGATCCTCGGCGACGTGTTCTTCTGGGGGCCGCTGATGGCGGGCGCTCTCTTCGGCTCCGTCCCCGTGGCCATCGTGTACTCGTTCTTCGTCGAACACTACGTCTCCGGGATGACCGGGGCGGTGAAGGGATAGAATCCCCGCCCCCGGTGCAAGAACCCGTGAGCAATCGGTAAGGGGTTTCCCAATGGCGCAAATCCTGCTCAAGGATCTCTACAAGTCGTACGGCGAGACTCCCGCCGTCCGCGGCATCGACCTCACCATCGACGAGAACGAGTTCGTCGTGCTGGTGGGGCCGTCCGGCTGCGGGAAGACGACGACGCTTCGCATGATCGCGGGCCTGGAGCACATCACCGCGGGCGAGATCTACATCGGCGATCGCCTCATCAACGACGTGCCGCCGCGCGACCGGGACATCGCGATGGTGTTCCAGAACTACGCCCTCTATCCCCACATGACGGTGTACGAGAACATGTCGTTCGGCCTTCGCCTCCGGAAGCTGCCGAAGGACGAGATCGACCGCCGGGTCAAGGAGGCGGCGGACATCCTCGACATCGGGGAGCTCCTCGCCCGGCGCCCCAAGCAGCTCTCCGGCGGCCAGCGGCAGCGGGTCGCGATGGGGCGGGCCATCGTGCGCAACCCCGAGGCGTTCCTCTTCGACGAGCCGCTCTCGAACCTCGACGCCAAGCTCCGGGTGCAGATGCGCACGGAAATCAAGCTCATCCACCAGCGGGTGCGGACGACCGTGGTCTACGTGACCCACGATCAGGTCGAGGCGATGACCCTGGCGGACCGGATCGTGGTGATGAACGACGGCATCGTCGAGCAGGTCGCGGCGCCGCAGGAGATGTACGACAACCCCGCGACCCGTTTCGTGGCCGGCTTCATCGGTTCGCCCTCCATGAACTTCCTCCCCTGCCGGATCACCGGGAACGGTTCCGGACTGTCGGTGGTCCTGTCCGAAGGGATCCGGCTCAACGTGCCGGCCGATCGCGAGAGCCGGTACCGGGACCACGTGGACCGCGAGCTCACGTTCGGGATCCGCCCCGAGCACGTCACCGAGCAGCGCCAGCACACGAACCCGGAGCAGCAGGACTTCGCCTGCCGGGTCGAGGTGCTGGAGCCGATGGGGATCGACACCATGGTCTTCATGAACATCGAGGGGGAGGACGTGTGCGCCCGGTCCGCGCCGAAGGCGGTGAGCGATCCCGGTCAGGACATGACGTTCACCATCGACATGCAGAACATGCACCTCATCGACCCCGCCACCGACCGGGTCCTGTAAGAAGGCCGGAGGAGATCACAACGGAGGTGGCTGGCAGGACCGGTGTCTTCGGGATTACCCGGCCGCGTCGCACGGCGCGGCCGGAGTGGACGGCAGCCCCGACGAGGGGCCTTTACCCGACACGTCCCCCCGGTGTATTGGCCGTGAGAGGCCGGCAGCGACGGATTGGAATGCGCTCTCTCTTCGGATGCATGTGAATAGGTCAGACCGGATCACCTACGGGAAAATCCAATTCTTCAGCGCAGCAACGAGGAGTAACCGGACCATGGAGGGTGCGTGATTCCCACAGAGGTCCCATAGTTGCGAATTGTTTCAGTGCCCGCCAAGCTACAGTCGTATTTGTCGAGTCCTTCGGAGTAGGGCCTGGTGCTATCGAGCACATGCAGCCAAAAATAGTTGCCGCAAAGCAAAGTTCGGAGCTCTTCGCGATGGCTATCAACGATATCGTCTTCATGTCTTTCGAGAATTTCCCGGGTTGAGTTTACTATGGGGCTTACCACTGAGTTCACCAATTCGTTGGCCCTCTCATCGTTTCGCCAACTTGGCGCATTCGCGTTAATCGCGCGCGCCGCAACCCGTCTAATTTGCAGCTTGACATCTTCGTGAAAGTCATCATGCAGTGCTCCATATCGAAGCGGATATGGAGAATCCCCGCGACGGAGGGTCCCTTGCCCCTTTATTGGCACCATCCAGAGAGAAAGCGCCTCACGAGAAATGCTGACAGCTCCGAAAATTGCTACGTCCGCGTTCCACTTGTCCAGAATACCATGAGATTTTTCTTTCGCGAATTTGTGCCAGTCTTCTCCCGCACCAGTAACGGGAATTGACGTGGCGGATTGGTAGATCTCGACACCTTCAATTCCGCTGAACGCGCGCGTCAGGCTTTTCGCCTCTCTTCCGTCCGGATCGTCTTCAATCCAGCACAACACAAATCGGATTTTACTCTTCACCGGCAGTGAATGAAGGTCACGGAGATTTTCGACAAATAGTAACGTCCGTTTCGGACTCCACAGAAACTCGTTGAGGATTCCAGAAATCCAGCTCCCGAGCACAAGGACAGCGAGTCCAAATATCCAGGCGGCAGATTTCCGCAGCGGTGTCAACTAGAGACTCCTGTCTGCTTCTGGCACTGCTCATCCAATCTCCCGGGATGGCTGAATTCTCGCAATAACAGCGAACAGTTTAAGGGTCGCCAAGCATGTCTACAGGCGAATCGGGAGAGAGCCTCGCCCCAAGCCGCCCAAAGGTGGCCGCGTGGGTCGTCTCGCGGCACTTGGGCGGATGCGTACGCTTCCGCCGCACTCTGGAAGAATCGGGCGAAGAAGTAGGTGGACGGAACGCGGAACTCGGCACGTTGGACCTCGGAAAGCAGAATCGGATTGTTGCCGCGATAAGCGCGTAGCTCCCTTAATGCACTTGTTTGCACGGAATAAATTACGGGCCGAAAACCATCAGAATTGGCACGAAAGGCCCGGTCCACGGCATGAACGGCGATCATTAACGGGTAGAGCCGTTCTTGTGGTCGCGCGCGGCCGGTCGCGCGAAACGCCTTGGCGGCCAGAACGATGTCCGGCAGCGCAGCTAGATTCAAACGCCGGGTCTTGGCACGTTCACTGGGCTCCCTGAAGACCGGATCGTGTTCGGGATCCAGGATCTTCGCCTGAAATTCCGGTCCGAGCCCGAGATAGGGTCGGTCAGTACGTTCCTGGAGAATTCTGTATGGGAGTTCGTCCGGAGCGGCCCGGATCGCGGTATAGCTCTCGTGCGAGAAGGTGTCGCGAACCGATGGTCCACGTTCGAGCAGATAGATCAACAGATCGCCAACATCGGGAAATCTCGATGCCGACTGCATCGCCAGTATATCTTCGGAAGCAAGTCGATCGAGATGCAATTGATCGGGTGCCGCGCCGGCGAGTATGAGCGCGGCTTCCATCAGGCGGGTGATGGACGCCCGACCGGATGGTTCGTTCGCCAGCGGGCTGGCGCTCACGGCAAGTGCGTCGCTCCAGAGGACCGACGCTGATGGTTGGCTTGGTGTGTTTGCGATAATCGGCGCGAGCTCGGCAGACACGTCGACGTGTACCCCGCGCTCCAGGATGGCCATCGAGGCACGGTCGAGACCCTGAGCAATTGCATCGGTTGCAAACAACAGAATGCTGCATAGGAATACGAGGATTTTCATTGAGTCACCGGCCGCATTTCGAGTTCGGCAGGAGACACTGCGGCGTTCATCGGACGCGACAAGTCGATGGTGAAACCTTCGGCGATTCGGTGTTCCGTCATGAGTGACGATCTCGATGTCTTCGATTTCGTCATTCGAAATGGAAAAAAATGTAGGAACTACATGAATTTGGCCTCGAAACCCCGGTCGATTCAGCATTGCGCAGTAGTTGACGACGGCTGCATCGTTGCGCTGGTTTGCCTGGAACGGTTTCGGCAGAATGACAGAGAATTCCGTCGTTTCTCCTGTCAGTACCGCCGGCGGCAGTTCCTGATTGACGGGTAGCCGTAGGATTTCCGACGCCATGTGGCCGGAGAAGGGTGCGGGTCCTTCCGAATCGACGATTCGAAACTGGATTCTGCGGAGGGTGAAGTCTTCGGGCAGACGGG
>JAJECB010000135.1 GCA_022822245.1 Gammaproteobacteria bacterium | reverse complement strand
AGCTGATTTACTTGGCGCTGCGCCGCCTGAAGCTCGGGTGGCGGGCGCCTCCGCTGTACTGGCACCAGGTGCGCCCGGAGTTCGCCATCCGCTTCGGCGAGCGCTTTGTGGTCGACGCGTCGTGACCGGGCGCCGCGATATACACCGCCGGCCCACCCGCGCGCGGGCGAATGAGGGGCCCGCGCCCCTGGACAGCCCGTGGATATCGCTCCGTGCCCCTTTGCGACGCCGGCCCTCGAGCGACCGAGAGGACGCAGACCAGGCACCTACGCACCGAACTGCTACAGTGGCAGGCAACGGCCGGGTCGACTGCACCCGGCCACGGCGGCCCAAACACGGAATTCCTGACACCACCCCCGGCGACATCATGGGCGAGCTGGCCGAACCCATCGGCATGAGCGACTACGACGTCATCCGCATCGCCCACGAGATCGGTCTTCGCGGATGCGACGGCTTCTCGTTCATCTGCATTCCGCCGGGCTCGCCCGTCATCTACCGCCTCATCGTCTTCATCGTCATGTACCTGCTTGCCGGTCGCGTGATGAACCGCTCCCTCGCCCCTCGAACCGAAGTTTGAACTCGTCGCAATGCCTGATCCCGTCCAACACGCCAGAACCTTCTTTGCAGCCCATCCGGAGATCGAGGTCCTCGAAGCCTTCATCGTCGACGTGAACGGTCAACTCCGCGGCAAGTGGGTGCCGGCGTCCGGCGCGGAGCGCAACGACGCAGTCGGACTCGCATTCACGCTGGTCTCATGACTGCCACGGAAGTGACCAGTCGTTCGAGACGCGCCTTCTCGATGGCCAGCAAATGACGAGAGGCACTTGTAGGCGCGCACGCTACGGCCTCATGCAAGGCCATTGCCCCTTCGCCGCTCTCCCTTCGCATCCGCGCCCGGGGGGCTCTTCAGCGTCCATGCTGATTCGGAGGCCGCCATCAAACAGCAACCACATCAAGGAGGTGGTCCAGGCCCGCAAAATCGCCTGGATTCCGGGTGTAGAGGGGCAACCCGTGGGCGACTGCGCAAGCGGCAATGAGCAGATCCGCCAAGCGGGTGCGGCTAGAGCGCCCGATGCCCTTCGTGGCGGAAAACACGCGAGCGTAGAGTCGAGCGGCGTCCGCGTCGAAGGGCAGCGGATCCCATGTCGCAGCCGCCCATTGGAGACGATCCTGACGCCGCGCACGCTCTTGGTCGTCATTCGTGGCGTGTGGCCCCGCAGCCAGTTCGGCGAGGGTAATGGACGTGATGGCGGACTCGTCCGGAAGCAACCCGGTGCCGATCAAGTCGTGATCGATGACCACGGAGGTATCGAGCACCCCTCGGCTTGGTTCAGGCATCGATACATTCGTCGACTACCGCATCAAGGTCGCTTCTGAATCTGTCGAGATCGACTCGAGGGGCGTGTCTGGCAGCATCGGCGAGCACCGCTCGCGGTATGAATCGCCGTGGTGGAACAGGTCCAAGCTGTGCAACTGGCATGCCGTTTCGGGTGACGATGAGCGTTTGGCCGGCTTGGACTTCCCGCAGCACGACCGCAGAGTCGTTGCGCAGCTCCCGCTGAGTAATGGTCCGGAACATGCAATCAGTGTAGCGGATGTAGCACATCATAGCAGCACGACTCGCCTGCCGCTCCGAACAGGCCAAAGCGCCAGGTCGGGATCCGTTCCGGTAGGGGGTGAAGTCCTACGCCAAGCGCCTGGACAGAGTGCGAGGTCGAGTTGCCGGCGCTACGTCGACGATGCGAAGCTTCTCGGGACACACGACCAAGTGGGTCCGAGCGCCGTCGACGAGTGCGGCGTCGGCAGGCAGGGGTCAGGCGCTGGCCTCCTGCGCTTTCCCAACGCCAGTCGCTGCCGTCACGCATGATGGTCTGTGGAACGATGTTGGACTCTCCGATGAAGTCGGCGACGAAGGAGGTTGCTGGCCGCCCATAGAGGGCGGCGGGATCGGCGACCTGCTCGAATCGGCTGTGGTTCACCACGACGATGCGGTCCGATCCGATCCTCCTACCATTATCGGAGGGAAGACGGTCGTGCGCCTAAGCTTGCCAAGACACTGGACTACGCTCAGACTTTCGTCAACTGGGTTGGTCGAGGCTTGCGAACTGGCCAGACTCGACGCTCACCAAACGTGGCCGAAGCGCAAACGAACTGAGGGAACAGCCTCTTGCACCTTACTTGCATGAAGAGCCGTCGGCCATCGGCGCGCCGATCCATCGTCGGGACCATCGCGTCTCGGCCTATGGCCTTGGGAGTGGCCCTGCTCGCGCTCGGATTCGCCTCGGTCGAATCGCGCGCTGACGAGGAGCGCAGGTTCCATGTACGGCCCTTCGTGGGTTACACGATGCCCGAGAAGGTGACGACGGAGGACGAAGTCGGCATCGTCACGGCCGACATCCCTACCGAGAACACTGGTTCTTTCGGCGTTTCGGTCGGCACCGAGCTGTTCCTTGACGGACTTCTGTGGGAAGTGGAGTACGCGCATCGGACTTCAGATGTGGATGGCTCGTCGGTCTTGGACGTGCCCGCGGGCATCGACCTGTTTGGCGGCAATGCGGTAACCCTGCCCGTCCATGTCGGCGGCGATGTCACCATGCAGTCCCTGCTGCTCAACGTCGCCTACCACCTCAACACAGGCGGGAGAGCTTCGCCCTTCTTGCAGGCCGGCATTGGCTACGCAGCCGTCGAAGTGGACAGCCTGGCCTTCACGACGGATTTCGGAGCCGCGACCGTTCCCGGCGCGGGCAATGATCAGCTCGCTTACAGCTACGGCGCGGGCATCGCGTTTCAACTGACGCCCGACATCGCGATCGACCTTCTGTATCGGCGGGTTGAGTACGGCAATGTGTACTCCGACCCATCGCCCACCGGCCTGGGCAAGGACAAGCTCGAGGTGGAAGTCGGGGAACTGTCCGTGGGGGCGCGATTCTCGTTCTGACCTCGGCCGCAGGACTACTGCGCTTCGGAAGCCTGCACGTACTCGCAATGGACGTGCGCGCAACCAGGAAGTCCTCCGGGCGCCCGGGCTGCCTGTGGGGCGCAGTATCGCCGAGCCCACCCGCAGGTTCGGGGCGGGTACGTGTAGCGACTTGCAATCATCGAGCGCGGTGCTCGCAAACATCCGCGATTTCTGCTCGGATTGTTTGCGACTGGCGGAGTCGGAATGCTCACGCTCCTTGCGAACGTGCTCGCAATCATCGGCCCGTGCTCACATTGGCTGCGAATGAGCTGTCCTCAGGTCGGGATGCCGCCTTGCGCGACGCCGGCATCCCGACCTGACGAGAGGCGGTCGTCTCAATGATTGTGCCTGGTGTACCCCATATGGCGAGCCGCGACTCCGGGAAATGGGCATTTGTGGACATCGGGCGCGAAGCACCTCAGAACAGCACGTTGAGGGTTGCGAAGAAGGTGCGTCCCCAGCCGGCCGCGCGCGGCCCGTCGGTCACGGAGGGGTTCGCGGTGTTCGTGGAGAGCATCGCGTCGGTGACGTTGTACACGCCCGAGGTCAACCGCGTGTCCTCGAGCCCGAACGGCTCTCTCCAGTCGAGCGTCAGGTCGTGGCCGGTCCAGGACCCGAACCGTCCGTCGCCCCGCCGGTTCTCGATCTCGTCGCGGTAGTTGAATGCCCAGAAGGCGGTGAGGTCGCCGCGCCCGGCCGAGGTCACGATGCGCACGGCATTGCGCGGAAGCTCGTACGGCTCGCTCTTGGCGACGTAGCGCCAGAACCCGCGCATCGCGACGAAGCCCCAGCCGGTCTCGGCACGGGCCCCGAACCGGGTGTTGGCTCCCGAGACCTCGGTATCGACGATGTTCGCGTAGCGGTCGTGGATGGTGATGTCTCCGGCCCTACGCTCGATGCAGTCGCTGCCGCCGCCCGGCGGGCACTCGGGGAGGTTCAGCATCGCCCAGGTGGCGTCGAGTTGGCCCGGCAGATCCGAGGTCTTGAGCCAGTACCAGTCGGCGACGACGTAGAACGGCCCGCTGCGGGCCTCGGCGCCGATGGAGCGTCTATGCGATCCCGACGGCTCGAGGTCGGGGTTGCCGGTCGTCTCCCGCGTCACCTGCCGGTAGTTCGTCGTGTCGCACTCGCGCGGCGGCGGCTCGTCGATATCCGGGACGCAGGGGACATAGGGGTGGTCCTGCGCCGCGGTGCTGTGCAGGTGATGCATGGACGGTGCCTGGTCGCCCGTGCTCCACGAAGCGCGCAGCGCCACGATGTCGCTCGGGCGGTACACGGCCCCGAGGCGTCCCGCGCGCAGCCCGCCGACGTCATCGTACTCGTCGGCCCGTGCCGCGGCCCTCAACTCCACGGTGTCGCCGAGGGGCAGGAGCACCTCGGCGAAGGCCCCCGCCGCATCGCGCTCGCCGGCGTAGCTGGTGCCACCCGACCCGAGCACGTCGTTCACGTCGAGGATCCGGCCGTCGCTTACCCCTCGGAACTCCAGCAGGCGGTGGTTCTCCACGTTGGCGAGTTCGACCCCCGCAGTCCACGCCGTGCCGCGCCTGCCGATGCCGGGACCGGTGCCCTCGAGCGCGAGACGCGCCTCCAGGCGCCTCCCCCCGAAGTCCTCCTCCTCGGTCAGGCTGCTCTCCCGGATCGCTGCCTGGTGGTTCGGATCCTCCGACTCCGGATTGCCCAGGTCGTACCATCCCCTCAGGATCAGATCCCTGATCCTCCCGGCGTCGACGAAGGTATCGCCGGACACCGAGCCGTCGAGCCAGTAGGCGCTGATTCGCGCGTCGTAGCCGAGGTCTTCGGCGAGCCGGCCCTCGACGCTTGCCGTGAAGTCGTGCTCTTCGAAGTTCGTCCTCCAGTCCCGGTTGCCGTGGCCGATGAAGCGGTGTCCGACCGCGAAGAAGTCCGTTCGCTCCGCCTCGAACGTCGGGTCGGCCTCGCGCGCCGCATCGTTGATGTCGTCGAGCAGGCCCGGGCTTGGGGCGATGTAGAAGACATCGACCGACGGCGCGTAACGGAACGCCGAGCGTCCCTGCGTGACGTTTGCGTCCACGTGGAGCTCGGCGCCCTCTCCGACCGGGTGGTCGAGGTTCAGGATCGCGTTCCTCTGGTCGTAGCTCGCGCTGTCCCACCAGTCGTTGCCGTAGGCGTACCCGCAACCCTTGTCGCCCGAGACGATCCCCGGCGGGTTGCCGAGCGGGCCGGTGTAGCCGTCCACCGGGTCGCAATCGCCGAGCGCCACGGACCTCAGCTCGCCCTCGCTCGTGTCGAAGATGTAGACGGTGTTGCCGCCGACGCTCACGTTCCTCGCGTCGGCGAAGCTCCCGCCCTCCTCCCACGCCGAGCGGCTGTGCTCGCGGGTCCGGCCCTCGATCTCCTGGCGGTCGAGGACATCGACACCGACGCTCATGTGTCCGCCGGCGCCGACCGCGCCGCCCCAAACGGCGCTGCCCTGGCGCGCGTCGCCGCCGTCGCGGCTCGGCAACCGGGCGACGGCGCGCACGTCGACGCCGTCCAGATCCTTCCTCAGCACGAGGTTGAATGCACCACGTACCGCGGCGTGGCCCCCGAGCGTCCCCAGGCTCTCGGCTCTCAGCACCTCGATGCGCTCGACCGCCGAGAGCGGCAGGGAGTCCAGGTTGTGTGCGGTCGTTGCGTAAGGCCGCCCGTTCACCAGGACGAGAAGGTTGCGCCCTCCGGTGAAGAAGTAACGGATGATGCCCGTGTCGAGCATCTCGCCGAACGTCTGGGCGCCGGAGCGTTCGATGAAGCTGCGGTCGTACTCGGCGATGATCTCCGGGGCCGGCGCCAGCGCGCCGGCACGCACTTGAACCGCCGCGAGCAGGGCGGTCGCGGCGAGCACTGCGAGGACCAGTCTCATTGTGGACTCCCCCATTCGTTCGTGGATGTAGGGATTGTCCCCTAATCCCGGTCGCCCGTCGGGCGAAATTTACTGCGATGTAGGTCTGGAGCCACTGAAGGCTCAATGGGACATGTAGGGGTCCGTTCCGGTAGCGGGCGAAATCCTACGCTCCTCCTCCAGCACAGGCACCATGATGTGGTGCAGGACGCTCATCCGGGTTCCCCTTGGCAGCTTGCCGTATCCGGTCGGCCGCCTGTGACACGCTTGCCCGCTTCTGCGCGCGGCGCGTGCTTTGGCTTCCCGGACTTCCCTCGGCCCCGGCCCTTGGCTCCACCGGCTCCGCCGGGCGTTGCCGCCCCTTGTTCGCCGGTCTCATAGCTACTACTGCCGGGTCTGACTTCCTCAGGTCGTTCATCTCAGATTACGGATTACCTTTCGTTTCGGCCCACTCGACTGCGGGGCGACCTGAAGACCTCCCAGGTCCCGATGAAGTGCTTTTGTACGTGCCGTGGTTCCTCGACCCCGGGATGCCCCACTTCGCCTCACCAAATCGGCTGGTGGGTGTTGCGTTCGACTATCCTAAAAGTCTCGGCGCATCCGGCGCGGCGGTCTCGGGGCTCAATAGCCCGGCCCGCACATGCCGCTACCGACGCTTCGCCTGACACCTCACGATGTCCGGCGCACGGCTCGCGGTAAAAGTGGCGGTTAGCCTTTCCCTCCTGCGGGACTTGCACCCGCTGCACTCGCACCAGTTCGCCTGGCGCACTAGGATTTCGCCCCTACCGGAACGGATCCCAAGTCGGATGATCGCGCTCCGCCCGAACGAAGTATGAGGGCATCCCCGAGGCGGCGGCGGGACTTCTCACTCGGGAGAAATCGACCATGACGAGGCTGATTCTCGCGGGCGCGCCGGTGCTCGCAGCTGTCATATCAGCGGCGTTTGCTGAGCCTCCCCCATTACCGGCCAAGTGCCAGCGTGCCATCGAGCTTGTAGAGCACTTGGCCAGTGACATCCTCGCCGACGATATGACTACGGAGCAAGCAAACCAGGCCGAGGCCGAAGGTAGGGCGTGCATGGTGGATACTTTCGAGGCGATGCAGGCCGCTGCTTCCGACAGCAACGCGCGAGCGGATGCCGAAGATCTGATGAATTCGGTAGTTGCACGCTTGGAGGTTGCTTACGGTCGGGTTTTGGATGCCTGTCTGACGCGTTGCGGGGGGGAATGTCAGCCGACCGATATCCCCGAAGTGTGTATTCAAATGGCCGAGAGTTTTGCTGAGTCGGAGAACTGACCATGAAACGACCCGCCAGTTCGCCTGGCGCACTACGACTTCACCCCCTACCGGAACGGTCCCGGCTTCTCCGGAACACGCGTTCAGGGCCACCAGAACGCGAATACGAACCCGACGCCCAGCAAAGCCTGGATTGACGCCTGGAGCACGACGTTCGGTCTGTCGCGGTACCATCGCCACACGAACCACGGCAGGCAAGCAGCCACGAAGTGGAACAGAAGGGCGGCGATCGAAGTCGACAGATACTCGTCGGGCGAACTCCACGAAATTGACCCGGCCGCAACGTGCGCGAGCACTAGATTCGCGAGAACAATGGTCAGGCCCTTGTGCAAGGCTCGTTTCCAGATCTCCGGAAGGGGATTGTATAGGACAGTGCCAAACGGCCCCCTACCGGCGGGGTTTGTCGAGCTTGACGTAGCGGAGCTCGACCGGACGGGTTAGAGCCCGCACGACGTCCTCGAACGGGGCGAAATGACACCGCTGAGCGCTCAGCCCTCCGGCGAGGGCCCTGGACGCGTTCCTCTTGAGCGCAAGGGCGGATGTCTCGCGCCAGCAAGGGTATCGGCCGGGGTAGGGGCGCGCAGCGGTTCAGGCCGCGAGCACCTTCGCGCCCTGCTCGCGCAACTCGCCTCGCGGCCCCACGTAGCGGTAGAGGGTTACCGGCTTGATGCCGAGTTCTGCGCACAGTTCCGACACCGAGGTATCGCGGCTGGCCATCGCGGCCTGAGCCAGGCGCACCTGCGCTTTCGACAGGGCGAACTTGCGGCCCCCCTTTCGCCCACGAGCCCGCGCGGCCTTGAGTCCGGCCACCGTGCGTTCGCGGATGAGTTCTCGCTCGAACTCCGCGAGCGCAGCGAAGATCCCGAACACGAGGCGGCCTGCGGCGGTGGTGGTATCGATCTGTGCGCCCTGGCCGGTGAGCACGCGAAGCCCCACGCCGCGCGCGGACAGGTCCTGCACGGTATTGACGAGGTGGGTGAGATTGCGCCCGAGGCGGTCGAGCTTCCACACCACGAGCACGTCGCCTCTTCTGAGCGCGCGAAGGCAGTGCTCGAGTCCCGGCCGGTCATCGCGCACGCCGGAGGCGAGATCGTCGTAGACCTGCTGCGGGTCGACGCCGGCAGCAATGAGCGCATCGCGCTGCAGGTCCAGCGACTGGGAGCCGTCGGCCTTGGAGACGCGGGCGTAGCCGATCAGCATGTATCGCAAACGGCGGTTTGAGTCAGGGGCGCGAGGGAGGGCATTTCGGGCGGATTATACGTTCCATAATCCGTTCCGGAAACAAAACAATACAAACCTGCCGCACGGAAGGTAATGAAACATGAACCGAAGAGCCATCCACACGCCGCGCCCGCGTGGTGCCCTGTTCGACCTGCCGGTCGACGAGACGTCCCCGCACCGGCACTGCACGCTGGCCGACGACGATCTGAAGCACATCGCCCGAAGACGACGCACGAAGAACAAGCTCGGCCTCGCGCTCCAGCTCTGTGCACTGCCACTACCTCGAAGGCGCGAGCGCACACCACAATCGTGACGTTGGAGCGCCCGAGGCGCACCCCGGGCCTGCTCGGTGCGGCAGCCGCGCATCGAGTGGGGCGTCCTGTTGGTGCCGATTGATGGGCGCAGCGTCGGCCGAGGCCGTGTCCGCGAGCAGGACGACGGCCGTGATCGCGAGCCCGAGAGCCAAGCCTCTGGGTTTGCTCACAAGCCTACCTCGACACGTTGGTGAGGTGCCCGGACCTCGTCGAGAGCAGGCTCATGATCTCGAGCGCCTCGCCCCCGCCGCTCACCTCAAAGCGCCACTTGCCCGCCCCGTCCCCGAGGCGTCCCGCGAAAGCGCCGGCGGCGCCATTCTCGAGCTGCTGCGCGGAGATGAGCACTGCGGCGCCTGCGTCGATCGAGAACTCGATTGTCTCCTCGCCCGGCTCGCCGTTGCTGTCCCATGCCTCCAGCGTCACGTCCACCGCGACGGCATTGGGGTTCGCGATGCGAAGACGGCTGACGATCGACCTGTTGCTCGCAGGATTGAAGAACGGCACCACGTAACGCCGCTGCACTTGCGCGTGCTCGCGCGCGAGCTCGTACATGCTCGTGACGAACCCGCCCGCGGTGCGAATGTAGCCTCGCGCTTCGATGTCGAGCCAGGTTGTGAGCTCCAGGCGCCAGTGGCCGATTCCGTCTCCGATACCGGGCTCCAGGCCCCGGTCCGCGTTGCCGATCTCCAAGTCATCGGAGTTAAAGCTGGTGGTGTGCCCTGCGGCCAGGGCGAGTGTCGCCGGGCCGAAGCGCTCGCCTGCGTCGTCGATGCCGTGAATCGTCACCTCGCCGTCCACGCCGGACCGGTTCCGGATCCGAACGAATCCCTGCTGAGCGCTACCGGAGGCACCGAGCACCAAGGGCAGGGAGTGGAAGACCCTCTCCCTTATCGGATACATGTCCCGGGCCGCGATTACGCGGTCGAAGTACGCCAGCCGGTTCGGGATGGTGTCGGCGATCGTCTGCTCATCAGCTCCGGAAATCCGGTCCGTCCGATACCGAAGCGCCAGCCACGTGACGACCGACTCGGCAACGTCTTCCCGCAAGGGATGGCTCCGTGCATAAGTGGATATGAATGCACCATCGGCCACCTGGGCGGCGAGCCACTCCGGCGCTTGCGCGTGATCGGCATCCAATGACGTATGGCCGGCTTCGTGAATCAACATCTCCTCTTCAAAGTCGCGAAGATGCGCGTCGCTCGCAAGATGCTCCACATGGATGAGTATGTTGTTGTTTCCGCCTCCCCAGGATTCCCCGCCCTCGTGAATCGTAACCGTATCGACGTCGCGCCTGAGCACGGTCGGCAACTGGCCCACCATCTTCGCGTAGGTGTTCGCCACTTCCCTGGCGCCAGACACGGATCCAAACTCCGGATTGACCTGAACCTCGGAACTCAGCCCGTCATCAAATCGAGCAATGAACAGATAGGCATCGATGTCTATCCAGTCCGCGGGACGCCGGTCGTAGACGTTCCGTTCGCCTTTCCCAACGTACGTCACATCGATGAGTGAGGACGGATCCGAGGGAATGATGATGTTCGAATCAATGAACACAGTGCCCCAGTATGGAGGCTCGGATTGGGACTCGACCCTTGCCGAGCTTCGGACATGCGGCGCATAGTCCGTGTAGGCCAGAGCCGTATTCTGCGGAATCGCTGCAAGCGTCCACACCAGTACGGCGACGCAGCCGGCCACGACTCGTGACCGGAGAGCCGTGAATTCGTTCGTGCGCGCATCCATCACAAGGCTATTGCGAGGGAGCTTGCACAACTCCGTTGCTGTACTCATTCCCAGCTCACTCCCAAGGGCGTTACCGTCCTCTCGCTGCTCGAGAAACCAATGGGGCGGATTTTACTGGCTCCGGCCCCGATTTGGTGACCGGTCCGGACGCGGTTGGCGGGCCTCACCCTCGCGCCGGATGTCCCCAGGGGCTCGACTCCCCCTCTTCGCCAATAGACAGGGCAATGGCAAGAACGTCAGCCGCCCGGTGGCGACGAAAGGGGAGCCAATTGCAATCCGCAGCGGTGGTCCGCCGCGGGGAGAAGCAAGCGGTCGTGGCTTGAGCGTGCGCGCGAGTGCGGCCCTCCGGCTGATCCGCCCACGCATCCGAGCGTCACCGCGAAGAACAGGACACGAAGCGCACTTCATCATCGACCATGGCTGCGCCGAATGTCTCTATCTCATAACGGTGCCAGGCTCTCACCTGCTCGTCGACGGCTTCGCCGCCCGCCGGACAAACTTCCGGCTCGGCATGCAGATGGCACAGGATGGGCCTGAGCGGGCGGTGTCGCTCCCGCCGATGCACCTCGCTTCGCAGCGCGGGGCGTGCTCGCGCCACTGTGCCGCGTCGGGTGAGCGAATCCTTCGGGAGTGTCGCGCAGCCCGTCCCGGACGCGCTCGTGTCCGTTCAACTGATCACCCATGCCGCACGCCAGTAGGCATCGCTCAGGCGCGAAGGCTGCCTGAACCTGAACGGTACGAAGCGTCTCGATTCGAAGCCGACGAGCGCCGACGACGTTTCCGCGAGGCGATCGAGAACTCGATGACGCCCCCTCAGGAAACCCCAAGCCCGACCTTGATGGTCAGCGACCGCGCAGGCGAAGTTTCCCCTCGTATCCGGGCAGTGGCGGAAGGCGGGACGCCCCGCGAAAAAAGCAACCGAACGCATTGGCGGGTAGCGCCACGGAGGATTTCGGGCGGTCGAACTTGCTGGTCGCGGTCCCGTTGTCGGTGACTGCGTTGAGAATCGACTCGATCTCCGCTCCGGGCAGGAATCTCTCGCTCACCCGCTTGGAATCCTCACCGATTGCCGGGGCCATGGTGGGACCGTACCATCGCAGGCGGTGCACACCGCTCGGGGTCGGAATGGTCCGGATGTCGATGCACGCAATGCCGGCGGTCGCACTGGCGCTCGCCGTGACGGGTTGCGTCGGGTTCGGGGACCTGTCCTCCCTGCGGCCGGATCCGCCCGGACCCGAGACGCCGGAGTCCGAAGCGGAGCGGCGCCGCGCCTATGCCGCACACCCCGAGTTCCGCAACCAATACGGGCTGGAGCAGATCAAGGCGCACTATGCCTATGCCCGAGGCGCGACCGGCGACGGGGTGGTGCTCGGCATCGTCGACAGCGGGGTCGACCCGAGCCACCCAAGGTTCGAGGGCAGGCTCGAGACCGGCCATGTCGAGGGCTACAACCCCGACTTCAGCACCTGCGAGGACCGTGCGCCCGACGGTACCTGCCTCAGCCGGATCGGGCATGGCACCTTCGTCGCGGGGGTCATGGCGGCGGGCCGGCGGGCGGATCCCGGGGCGAGCGCCGGCAACGAATCGGCCATCCACGGGGTCGCGTTCGATGCCCGCGTCATCTCGGTCGGCTTCCCGAGCCTCGACGCGATCATCGAGGACATCCTCGGCGAGAACCCCACGCCCGAGCAGATTCGTGATCTTCCGGATCTGGTGGGCCGGATTGAGTCCCGTCTCGAGCGGCAGTTCGCATCGGCCTTCGAGCGGCTGAACGGCCGGGCGACGGCGGTCAATGCGAGCTTCGGTCTTCCGGGGAACATCGAGGACTTCGACGCCGAAGCGTTGCGCGCGCGCTTCCCCAACGTGATCGAGGCCATGGCGCAGGCCGATACACCGCCAGGCGAGCGCACGATCTACGTCTGGGCGGCCGGCAACTCCAACGGCGAGGTCAATCCCGACGGATCGGTCGTATCGGCCACGTCGGTCGACATCACGGCCGGGCTTGCGGTGCGGATACCGGAGCTGCGCGGTCACTCGCTCGCGGTGGTGGCGACCGACCGGCAGGGCCGGATTGCGGAGTTCTCCAGCCGCTGCGGTATCGCGCAGGCGTTCTGCCTGGCCGCGCCGGGGATGGAGATCACCGGTCCGGTGCCGGGCTTTTACTGCGCGGACGGCACCGCGGAGTGCTACCTCACGCTGGAAGAGGCCGGGACGTCGTCGGCCGCACCGTTTGTGACGGGCGGAATCGGGCTGCTCGCGCAGCACTACCGCAACCAGCTCGGCAGCGACGAGATCGTCGAGCGCATGCTCGCCACCGCCGACCGCACGGGCGAGTACGCGGACTCCGACACCTACGGCCAGGGGTTCCTCGACCTCGACGCCGCGACCCGTCCGGTGGGCGGGACGCGGATGCTGACCGGGCGCTCGCTCTCCGGCCCCTCGGCGCCGAGCACGGTCAGCGTATTCCGCGTGGGCGGGGCGTTCGGAGATGCGCTGGCGCGGGGGCTCGCGTCACGGGAGGTCGCGAGCTTCGACGACCTGGACGCGCCGTTCTTCCGCCCGCTTGGCGACTATCTCGGATCCGGACGGTCTGACGTGTTCGGTCTCGAAGAGCGTCTCGGGATGCTCGGACGCGATCCACGTGGCGCGCGGTGGCGCACCGCAGACGGCGAGCTCCGGCTGCGCCTCCATGCCGTGGGGGCTTCGCAGGGCATCGGAGGCGTCCACGGTTCAGGCATCGGCGCCGCGGCGAGCGCTTCCGGCTCGCTCGGTACGTTGTCGCTCGTGCAGGGCATCGGCGACGGAGCGGTGCGGTTCGGATACCGAGCCCACCCCGGCTGGCAGCTCGGGCTCTATGCCCGAGACGACAGGGCCGGTGAAGGTGCCGGAGCGCTCGAGCTGGGCACGTTCATCGACGACGGCGCGTTCGCCAATCCGTTCCTTGGGTTCGCCCGCGACGGTGCCAGCATCGGCTACGCGACGGACAGCGAGTCAGGCGCGTTGCGTATCGCAGCCTTCCACGGCACAGCGCAGCATGGCGACGGGCGCGACCCCGATGCGGGCGAAGCGGCGGGCGCGGTGGTGGAGTATCGGTTCGGCCGGTCCGGCCTTGCCGTGCAGGCGGGGTGGCTCGCCGAGACCGAGGCCGTGGTGGGCGCGCGGCCGAGCGGGGCGTTCGGCGAGATGGCCGCGGACTCCGTCATCGCGGGGCTGTCGGCGCATCGTTCGCTTGGCGCCGGTTGGACGTTCCTTGCCAGCGCCCATGCGGGCATGAGCCACCCCGAGACGCAGGGGCGGGGCATGGTACGCGACGCATCGGTGCTCTGGACCGGTTCGTTCGCTCTGGGTCTCGTCGGGGAGCGTGTGGATCGTGCAGGAGAACAGTGGGCATTGCGGTTGTCTCAGCCGCTGCGTGTCGAAGCGGGACAGGCGCGGCTCCGATGGGTGTCCGGGCGCACCCCCGACGAGCGGGTCGAGGTCGAGGAGGTCGTCCTGGATCTGGCGCCCTCGGGCCGGCAGTGGGATGTGGAGCTGTCCTGGTCTCGTCCGTGGGCGGGTGGACGGGCGCATCTGGCCGGTATCGTTACACGCGATGCAGGACACGTTCGGGGAGAGCACGAGGCCGCGCTGCTGGCGCGCTACCGCCTCGCGTTCTGATGCGCGCTCCCGTTGCGCTGCAAGCGTCCCGCGATTCACCGTCTGCGGTACTCGGCGGATGCGCACGACGACTCCGTTGGGCACCACGTTGAAACGCGACGGCAACACCATTCGGCCGAGACCCATCCGCCGATCGACACCAATGTCAACTCGGACGACCGTCTACGTGGCTGCCCTTGACCGTCATCTCCAAGAGGGCTCGGGGCGCTCCTCGAGGAAGGCCGGGTATCGGGTCCGGGGCCTCGGCCGGGGGGTGCCTGGGTATGGCCCGGGGGGCGATAGCGGCTCCTGGGCGCTCTGACGAGCTCGGTTTCGGCCGGGAACGGGCGTGGGAGCGAGTTTCCGGGCCGCTACGGGCCGCGGGGCTCGGGGATCCTGGAGACACACGACCGGGACCCGGACCGCGGCGTGACGGCGCGCTCAGAGGAGCTTGATGAGACCGAACGTGATGGCCGCGTTCGCGATCACGATGCCGAGTGCGACCTGATAGAGGTCGGCGCGAGTGGCTAGATCGGTGCGGCTCGCGCTCGCCGCGGCGCGCATGGCCTTGACCGCGGTTTCGGCTTGTTCGCGGGTGAACCCGGCGGCTTCGAGCTCGCGGGCGGCGGCGAGGGTGTCAAAGGTATCGGTGTTCATCGGAGTGCGCTTGGTCGCTGTTCAGTGTACCCCGGACGCGCGCTGCTCGCGTTCCGCGAGGAAGGCCAGGTAGCGGGTCCGGGGCCTCGGCCGGCGGGGTGCCTGGGTATGGGCCGGGGTGATTGCGTGGCTCCTGGGCGCTCTGACGAGTTCGGATTCGGCCGGAAGCGGGCGCGGGAGCGAATTTCCGGGCCGCTACAGGCCGCGGGGCTCGGGGGTCCTGGGGCACGGCCGGGCCCGAACCGCGGCGTAACGGGAGGCCGCCGCAGGGTGTTCCGCGCCCGCGCGGGGATTGGTACTGCTTCCACCGAGGGAACGCGATGAGCGCCGCGGGGAGGAGTTAAGGCATGGGGAAGAGAGAGTACGCGGCCGGGGTGCCGACTTCATCCCCGGGCGGGCGGGGGATCATCGCGCCGGGTGAATCCTTCGAATAGCCCTTCGAGCTTCGCCAAACGCTCGCGCACGTCGCCGACATCCCGGCGCAATTCCCCGATCTGCCGGTAGAGGAACAGGAATCCGCCGATCAGGATGGCGGGCGTGATCCAGACTTGCAACGATTCCATGGTCTGTGACCCTCATGGCTTCGGCCTGAGCCCGTTCGACGCCGATTGAGCAGCGTGTCAAGGCGATGGGCGGTCGGCCCTACTCCCTGCTGGCCGACAGCGCAATGGTACCAGCAGCGGGCCACATGCGAGCGACGAGCTCGCGGGCCTCGGCGCCGATCGCGGTGGTGTAGACGGCGGTGGTGGTGAGCTCGGCGTGGCCGAGCACCGCGGCGATGGTGGGAAGGGGCACGCCGGCGGTGACCGCGGCGACGCCGAAGGCGTGGCGCAGGCCCTTGGGGCTCGCCTGGGGTCCCTCGATGCGGGCCTCGCGCATGAGGGCGGTGACGTGGCGGGTGCCGGTGCTGCGCGAGAAGGGCCACAGCCTCGCCGCTGCGCGTTTGGGACTGGCCTGGGCGCGGCGAAGCGCGTGGACGAGGGCGAGCTCGCGCACGAGCTCCGCAGGCACGGGGACGGCGCGCCAGTGCTCTCGCCGGCGCTTGAGCGTCGATATGCGAATCTCGGCCGTGGCCAGATCCACGTCGCCGGCGCGCAGCGCGAGCGCTTCGGAGATTCGGCACCCGGTGTGCGCCAGGGTGAGCGCGAAGGTCTGCACTTGCGGCCGGGCATGCTCGCGGGCCGCGGCGAGGAAGCGTTCGCGCTCGGGCCCGGTGAGGTACTTGCGGCCTCGGGCGTCGAGGAGGGAAGCGCAAACGTGGGGCACGGCGCCGGCGCTAGAGCGAGTGGGGATGCGAATCGGAGGTCGCGTTGATGGGAAGGCGAGCGGTGTGGCGTTGCACGGCATCGGCGAGCTCGTACAGGGCTCCGCGCAAGATGTCGCCGGCGGAGGGCTCGACTCCGGGGATGGTTCCGCCGTCGACCGAAGCGATGGGACGGCGGTAACAGGCCTGGACAAACGCCAGCCGGGCGAGGTCCTCCTCGCTCAGGGTGACGGTGATCGTGTGCATGTGCCCGGGCGCGGTGGGCGGCTCGACGGTGTTCATGGCCGCAGCGCACAGAGCAGGCGTTGGCGCAGCGCGTCGTCGAGGACGATGCCGTAGCGGGGGAATTGGCCGTCGAGCTCGTGGGGCTCGAAGGCGGCGGCGAGATCTGGATCGGCCTCAAGCGCAGCGGCGATGCGTGCCTGGTCGTGCCTGCGGTCGAGGTCCCAGGCGAGCCACTCCGCTCGGCGCTCGAGGACGCGCTGATGCACTTCGGCCGGGGTGAGACGACGGGCCTGGCCGCCGTCGAGGTACTCGTACTGAAGGGGCTGGATCCACATTTCGGTCTGCGTGGGCATGGGCGGAGCCTGGTGTCGAACGCAAATGACACAATACCACTGGGGTAATGAGCGGGAAACGAAAGACCCGGCAAACGTAGGGGCTTCCCTGCGCTCCGGAGCGCGCGATGGAGGCCCCGCGGGCGACCGGAACTGACACAAAACGAGGACAAGGCGCCGCCGGCCGGAAATCGGTTCGCTGCGCACCGCGCTAAGGAGTAGGTTCGCCTGGGCGCCGACACCCCGTAAAATGCGTTGAGTGTAAGTGAGGGCGAACGAAGCGAGCGATGTCCCGGACGGAAATCATCTTCGAGGTCAGCGAAGACGAGCTCGACGGCGGGTACTCGGCCAGCGCCCTCGGCTTCGGCATCCATACGCAAGGCGACACGCTCGAAGAGCTGCGCCGCAACGTCAGGGAAGCGGTGGACTGCTACTTCGACGACGCCATGGAGCGCCCGCGCCTCATCCGGCTGCACTACGTGCGCGACGAGGTGCTCGTGGCTTGAGGCTCCCGCGCGACGTGAGCGGCGCCGCGCTCGTGGCGGCACTCCGGCGGCTAGGCTATGAGAGGGTGCGTCAGCGTGGCTCGCACGTGCGTGTCACGACGCAGGTGGGCGGCGAGCACCACGAGGTCGTTCCGCTGCACGATCCGATCCGCGCGAAGACGCTGTCTAGCATTCTGAAGAGCATCGCCCGGCATCACGGCATCGGCGTCGAGGAGCTGCTGCGCACGCTCGACCTGCGCTAGCCGTGCCGGGCCTGTTCCTGGCGACGGAAGAGGGCCGCGTCTAGATTCTGCAGGCGTGGGAGAATGATCGGAACGAACGAGCATCTTGACACCGGGGGATGGTTACGCCTGTTTCCAGTGCGGAGCGCGCGGACACATCGAGAATTCGTTCGAGCTTCAAGAAGGCGGCCAATGCCGGCACCCACTCCTGAAGGGGGTCAGCCCGCCGGAAAGGCCCCGAGTCGGATCGCTCGCTCACAATCGCGCAACAGGGAGCTTAGAATGCGCCCATGGAACGACGTAGAGTCCGGTTCGATACCCACGACTTCTTCAAGAAGCTCGTCGCCGCGGGCATCCCCAGACAGCAGGCCGACACATATGTGTGTCTGCTCGTCCGGCTGATCAGGCAGAGAATCGCCAGCGACAAGCATCTCGACGACGTGTCGCAAACGGCACAACGTGAATTTCGGTTCGACACCCGCGCCGCCGCCGAGGAACTCGTTTCCGCAGGCTTTCCCGAACCGCAAGCCGATGCGCTGGTGTGTTCGCTCGTCCAGCTGATGAAGTTCAGACTCGCGATTACCGCCATCATTTAGCACGTCGACGGGCCAGCCCAGGCGTCTGCGATCCCGCCGGTCAACCCATTCGGATATCGCAGCACCGTCTACAAGGACCTTGGCGACTGGCTGGACCGGTCGCTTGCCGACATCGAGCACCGCGCCGGTTGCAGAGCGCGCAGTCCAGTCCGTACTCGCGGAGTGCATCGAGATCGCATCTCAGGGTGCGAGCAAGATTCCTGTTGAAATGCACGCTGATATGGATTGACCCCGTCACAGCTTCTAAGGAGTTTATGGCAACGGGATGTAAACTCCCAGCCTCGGCAAGGCGAGTGACCCCATGGGGTTTATGCCGGTCACGGATAAACCATGTAGAAGCGATTGAATGGACCCGCGCGTAAATCCCTATGCGCCCGGCGCGGGAACGCCGCCCCCGGAGCTGGCGGGGCGCGACGCCGTTCTCGCCGACGCCCGTGTCGCGATCGAGCGTAACAAGTCCGGCCGGTCGGCCCGCAGCTTCATGTTCGTGGGGTTGCGCGGCGTCGGCAAGACGGTGCTGCTGAACGAAGTCCAGGCCATGGCCGAGGAAGAGGGCGCGCTGACGGACTTCATCGAGGTCGCCAACAACGAGCCGCTGTCCATAACGGTCATTGCAACGCTGCGCTCGATCCTGCTGAAGCTTGACCGCATCAAGGGCGTGAGCGAGCACGTCAAGAGGAGCCTGCGCGTTCTGAAGAGTTTCGTGGGCGCGGTGAAGGTGACGGTCGAGGGCGTCGAATTCGCCATCGACATCGACGGCGAGCCGGGCGTCGCCGACAGCGGCACGCTGAGCCGCGACCTTGCCGAGGTCTTCGTGGCCGCCGGCGAGGCGGCCAGGGCACGACGCTTCTCGATCGTGATCCTGATCGACGAAATCCAGAACCTGCCGCCCGAGGAGCTCGAGGCGCTCATCATGGCGGTGCACCGTACGGACCAGAAACGGCTTCCCCTGCTCGTCGTCGGCGCGGGGCTGCCGCACCTGGTCAGGCTCTCCGGCAACGCGAAGACCTATGCGGAGCGTCTCTTCGAGTATCCGGACATCGGAGCACTGGACCCCGCCGAGGCGCGGCGCGCACTTGTAAAGCCCGCTGCGCAGGCGAATGTCGAATTCGACGACGACGCGATCGCCGCGGTGATTCGCGAGACCCAGGGTTACCCGTATTTCCTTCAGGAATGGGGATACCAGGCCTGGAACTCGGCGGCGGTCTCTCCCATCACCAGAGAGGACATCGCGCGATCGGGCGAAGCCGCGATCGGGCGTCTCGACCGGAACTTCTTCAGGTCGCGGTACGAGCGGCTGTCGGAGCCGCAAAAGGCCTATCTGGACGCAATGGCGCGATGCGGTCCGGGTCCCCATCGGACAGGAGACGTCGCCAGGGCCTTAGGGAAGTCGTCGCAGCAGATGGGTCCGATCCGGGAGGCGCTGATCGCCAACGGCATGATATACAGCCCGCGATATGGCTATGCGGCGTTCACCGTGCCCCTATTCGATGCATTCATGAAACGCGTCCATGGATAGTAGGGCGTCCCTGTTCAGGCGAGGAGGGTGGTGCGGGTGAGCGCTGAAGGGGTGGGAAAGAGCATGGAGGCTCTCGGCCGGGCAAGGAAACCCGGCGATGATGGCAGTGTATGGAAGGACGCCCCGGGAGGCTGTCAGAGCGCCGCCAAGGCAGTGTTGGCTTGGGGGAAACGGACCGGGCTCAGAAGCCGATGTCCTTGTCGGGGCTCTGAACGCGCTGCTGGGCGGAGATCGCGGCAGAGGAGGTGATGTCCTTCGCGTAGGGGGTAACCTCGCGGAGGGAGAGGCCCGCGCGCTCGAGGTGAGGCCGGTGCCAGTCAGGGGCCCCGGCGATGTGTTCGGCGTGAGTGCGAATGGCCTGGAAGCGGGTGTGGTATCCGGCCTGAAGCTCGCGATGGCGCTCCGGAGATCGATCGGGTTCGTAGGCGTAGTACTCGGAGAGGAAGGCGTTGAAGGTGCGGTGGGACTCCTGGTAGCGGGAGACCAGCTCGGCGGCGTGGGTCTCGCGCTGGTGGTAGTCGTCCACGCGAGCGAGCTGCTCGGAGACGTCGTCGAAGCG